>NZ_JAXXBR010000067.1:0-11296 GCF_037242085.1 Alitiscatomonas sp.
ACCAGCTCCCGGTCCAGGGGCCGGTCATAAGGCAGCCGGATCGTCCCCTTCTGGGTCTGGTACCCGGTCAGACGGTCTGCAAATTTCTCCACAGCTTCCGGTCCCGGATACAGTCCCACATGATTTTTAAACGCTGCAAACTGGATCAGATTGCGCTTTTTCCAATATGTGGGCATACTCCAGGATATTTTTTCCATGGTATCCGGGATCGCTGCCCGGATCGTCTCGTTAATCTCTTTTAAAAGCGGCTGTGCCTTTTCCGGCTGGTTTAAAATATATTCCTCAATGGTTTCCGGCGGCTTCCCGCAATAATGATCCTGGCCGTTACGAGCAAATGTACGGCCGCATTTGGGACATGTCCACATAAAAATTCCTCCTCATATTGATCTCCCGCCCTTTACAGAACCTTTCCTTCCAGATAGCATGCTGCGATATAGTCTCTGGACTGGTAATAAAAATCCGTGTTAAAATCTGATATACTGGCATTGATCCAGGAATGGTACACTTCCCAGATTCCTTTTAGGATATCTCCATCACTGTAGCAATCCTCGATCAGCCGTTCGTATACCTCTCCGATATCCCAGTAATCAGGAACCAAATATCTGCACTCCCCAACATTATCAAATCCAGCCATTTCCGCGCCAGTTTCTTCGATAAATGTTTCTGCTGTCTTTTCCATTGGCTCACAATGAAATACATCCGCATATTCGTAGATCCTCTCCAGGCGGTCTTTTCCTAGAATATCGACAATCTCTTCTCTGTTTCTCTTAAGTCTTCTTCCTATAAACTCAATCAGGCTGCAGGTAAAAAAAAGCCTATCATTATTTTTCTCCGCCATATACTTCCTCTTTTCCCAGATATCTCTCCATAACCATTCCCCCTCCTACATAAAATCAAACAAACTCAGCTGCTTCATCCCCGTCTCCCCCGGTCCACGTACCGTCTCCCGCAAAAGAGCCTCTTCCGGCAGCTCTGAAAGGAATACGGACGGCTCCCCAGAGGTCAGAAGGACCAGCTCCTCCTTCGCTCTGGTCATTCCCACATAAAACAGACGCCGCTCCTCCTGGAGTCCGGCTTCCGGATCTCCTTCTTCCGGCCCGGATCCAGCCTTTCTGTTTTTAAAATACTCCAGAGGGATCGAATTCTTCCGGACCCCGTAGAGGATCACTGCCGGAAACTCCAGGCCCTTGGACCCATGGAGCGTCATGAGGGAGACAGTATCCGCCGTACAGCAGCCTCCTCCCCGCCGCATCAGGTCTCCTTCCTCTCCAAAATCCAGCAGGTATAAAAATTCCTCCATGGTCTTATGGAAGACAGCCATGGCCGAAAGCTTTTCCACCGCCCCATCCCCGGCCAGTCCCATGTCCCGGCTCCATTTTTCCACCAGCGCCGCCGGCCGTTTCTTTTTCAATGGCCTGTATGCCTCCAAAAGCGTCGGATCCCAGCTCCCTTCTTCTGGTGAGTCTCCTGTCCCGTTTCCGTACAGCGCCCGGAAAAACTTCAGAGCCCTCTGTACGTTCTCCTCTTCCAGAAATGAGCCCTTTCCAGTGACCGTATACGGGATCCCCTCGATTTTCAGAAACTCCTCCATTTCCTCCACCTGGCGGTTGGTCCGGCACAGCACCGCGATATCTGAAAAGCTTCGGATCTGTTCCTCTCCAGAACGGGCCCGTTCCCCGGCATCCAGCATGTCGATGCCGCCCACCATCCGGCTGATCTCCCTGGCGGCAGCGATCCCCTCGGAGCGTCTGCCGGACGCCGTCAGCACGCGGACCGGCAGGCCATTTCCTGCCATAGGAAGCAGTTCCCTTTTCTCACCTGGATTCTTCGAGATCATGCCGCAGGCGGCGGTTGTGATCCACGCCGTGGACCTGTAATTTTCCCGGAGCCGGATCACCTCCGTTTCCGGAAAATCCTCCATAAGGCGGGCAAAGCATTCCGGATCTGATCCCCGGAAGCCGTATATGGACTGGTCCGGATCCCCGATCACAAAAAGCTCATCCCCCTCCCGGTTCCATGCCAGGATCAGCCGGTATTGCAGGGGGCTGATATCCTGAAACTCATCCACCAGAAGATATCGGAACCGGCGGCAGAATTTCCGGACCGGCTCTGATGCCAGGTACAGAAGCCCCAGAGCCTCCGTCAGAAGATCGTCAAAATCCATGAGCCCCTGCTCCCGCATCCGCTCTTCATAGGCCCCTGCCGCTTTTCTGAGCCCCTCGGACATGGGTTCCGCTTCTCCTGCTCCCAGGATCCTTTTTGTCTTCTCCTCCGATACTGCCCTTAAAAGCTCCGAAGAACGGAGCTTCAGTCCCATGTCTTCAATGACTGCCTCCGCCAGCTTCTGGCACTCCAGGCCGTCTGCCAGTACGGTCTCCTTACCCGCTGCCTTTAAAAGCGCCAGACAGATGGAATGGAAGGTTCCCGTCTGGATCCGTCCCGCGGCGCTCCGGTTCGGCATTTCCCTCCGGAGGCGTTCCTTCAGCTCCCCGGCTGCCTGGTTCGTAAAGGTGACCGCTGTGATCTCCGACGGCTTTACGCGGCGGAGCTCTGTAAGGCAGCGGATCCTGGCCGCCAGGGTTCCGGTCTTTCCTGTTCCCGGCCCCGCGATCACGGCCACGGCACGGGCCGTGTGCTCTGCCGCCCGGCGCTGCCCCTCATTGAGGCGGGCCAGGAAATCCGCTTCCAGGATATTTCCATCCATGCCCTCTGCCCCGGCCCGGACACTGGTGTCACGGATCTTTCCTGCCAGCTCCAGGTCCCCGGTATCACAGGCCTCTCTCCTGTCTTCCTTTCTGTCATCAGAAGCCCGGGACTCTCCTCCCCCGGCTCCAAAGATCCCGGCCATGGTCATCTGTCCATCGGGGTTTTCCAGCTCGTCCGGCCGGAACAGCCGGATCGTTCCGTACTCCCCGTCAAAGCCCGGAAGCCGTGTGACCTCCCCGTTCCTGAGGCGCCGGATCCCTTCTGCCGCCAGACGTCCAAAATGGCGGCGGATATCCTCGATGGGCACTTCCCGGAGGATCTCAAATTCCGTCCCCAGCACCCGGAGCATATCCAGATATTCCTCCTGTACCCGTTTACTGGCCGCAGACCTCCCGGTGGAAGCGGCGATCACCTCCGGCAGCGGGACCAGGCTCTCAAAGGGCTTTCTTCTCTCCGGCAGGAAGCCCTCCGGCCGGTCAGCCAGCTGATCGATCCGGTGGGAGACGCCCATGGTCATCCTCTTTTTACATACCGGACAGATCCCTCCATGGCTCTCCGCCTCCAAAGGACTCATGCAGATATGGCATTTCCGGTGACCGTCAAAATGGTACTTTCCCTCCTCAGGAAAAAACTCAATGGTGCCGGCCAGTCCGTTCCCCGTTTCCACCGCTCTCTTAAGCCCCGCATAGGACAGCTCTGTATCCAGCAGATTCGCTTCTCTTCCCAGCTTTGCAGGAGAGTGGGCGTCGGAATTGGAAATAAGCTGGAAGCGGTCCAGAGCCGAAAGCCGCCAGTTCATGGGCGGATCTGAGGAAAGCCCCGTTTCCACCGCGTGGATATGGGGAGCCAGGTCCCCGAAGCACTCCTCCACCGTATCGAAGCCGGAGCAGGCCCCGAACATGGAAAAATGCGGTGTCCAGATATGGGCCGGAACGAAGATACCGTTCGGACATGTCTCCAGCATGATCTCCAGGAGATCGCGGCAGGAAAGCCCCAGAATCGGCCGTCCGTCTGAGTGGATATTCCCGATGGCCTCCAGCCGTTTCGATAAAAGCTTTGCCTCCTCAAGTCCCGGCAGCAGGATCAGGCTGTGGACCTTCCGGACCCTGCCGTCCTGTTTATAAATGGAACTGATCTCCCCGGAAACCACAAACCGGGTCCCTTTGCAGGCGCCTCCTTCTCCCGGCTCCCGCATATACTCCTTCTTCAGCCGGTAGAGCCCGTCCTCTGCCGGGACCAGCTTTTCCTCCAGCTCAGCCCGCCAGGCAGGATGGGTAAAATCTCCTGTGCCTAAAAGACGGATCCCCTTTCGCCTGGCAGAAAGCTCCAGGGTCTCCGGCGTCAGCTCCCGGCTAGTGGCCCTGGAATACCGGGAATGAATATGCAGATCAGCAATATACATCAGCGATCCCCTCCTTATTAATTTCCAATGTTTTTCATTTTGCGATTGCAGAGCCAAAGCCAAAATGGTATGATATAGACCACAATTCCATTTTAGGAGGTACTATGGAAAAGAAAAAAACAGACCTTAAGGAGATCCTCTCCTTTTTACTGATCCTGGCCGGAAGCGCCATCCTGGCCATCAACATGAACACCTTTGTGGAACAGGGCGGCCTGGTGCCCGGCGGTTTTTCCGGACTCTCCAAGCTGATCCAGAGGGTGGCCCTGACCTTCTTCGGCCTTAAGATCCCGTTTACACTGTTAAACGTATTTTTTAATGCCATTCCGGCCATGCTGGCCTACCGCTTTGTTGGGAAAAAGTTTACGATCCTTTCCTGTATCAGCATCGTGGTGGTCTCTGTCCTGGTGGACCAGCTTCCCGTAACTCCCATCACCGGCGATATCCTGCTGATCTCTGTATTCGGCGGCATCATCAACGGCCTGGGAATGAGCCTGATCCTCAACAACAATGCCAGCAGCGGCGGCACAGATTTTATTGCCATGACCTTATCCGCAAAATATAAGATCTCTACCTTTAATTACATGCTGCTCTTCAGCGCTGCCGTGATCCTGACCTCCGGCTTCCTGTTTGGTATGGATAAGGCCCTGTATTCGATCATCTTCCAGTTCTGTAATACCCAGGTGATCAATACCTTTTATAAAAAATACCATAAAAAGACCCTGCTGATCATCACCGAGGATCCGGCATCCATTTCCGCTGACATCCTGGAGCTGACCCATCACAGCAGCACGATCTTTAAAGGCATGGGCTTTTACAGCGCCCATAAAAAGTACCTGATCTACACAGTGCTTTCCGACAGCGATGTGCGGAAGGTGCGGAAACAGATCCTGGCCCATTACCCCGGCACCTTCGTCAGCGTGTTAAACTCCAGCGACGTGATCGGAAATTTCTACATCCAACCTCTGGAATAGCCGCAGGCCACGGTTAAAACCGCAGCTTCCGGTATTCCCGGGGAGATAATTTTTCATATTTTTTAAAAAAACGCGAAAAATAGTATGGATCTGTAAATCCCAGCGCTTCCGCCACCTCCCACACCGGCATATCCGTATGTCCCAGCATCTGCCTGGCCCTCTGGGCCAGCTGCCGGGACATATATTCTTTTAATCCCATCTTTGTATCCTGCTGGAAGGACCTGGAAAGCTGATGGACCGGCATATCTATGGCATCCGCCAGCTCCTGGATACGGAGCCCTGCGCTCAGATGCCCCTCCAGATAATCCAGGACCGACCTCTGGCGGTAAAATCCCCGGAAGGACTCCAGATACCCGTCGCCCCCTGCTCCCTGTTCAAAAAAGTCATAGACCAGGCGTGAAAATACCGCCTTCAGATAAAGGAGGCCTCCAACGGATTCCTTCTGGACGGCTCCCAGAATGTCCTCTAAAAAATCCCATT
The DNA here is from genome assembly GCF_037242085.1 of Alitiscatomonas sp. Lineage (NCBI taxonomy): Bacteria > Bacillati > Bacillota > Clostridia > Lachnospirales > Lachnospiraceae > Alitiscatomonas > Alitiscatomonas sp. Next base: position 5,560 of record NZ_JAXXBR010000067.1, read on the forward strand.
CATAAGGAAGCCCCCGGACCTTCCCCAGATGGCTGAACAGATCCACTCCTGGGAGCAGCTCCATGGTAAAGTGGATATAAAACTTCTGCATGGTGCTGGGACACACGTAGCTGTACCGGCACTCCGCCGGGACCAGGTACACATTTCCCGGAAGAAGCTCCACCCGCTCCTCCTCATTTTCCAGGTATGCCTCCCCATCCATCATAAAATAGATCCGGTTGAACGGCGACCTGGTATTTGGAAAATTCCATGACGTATCTCCGTAAAACATGGCTGTTTCCAGGATATTTAAGTTTAAAGAGCCCCAGTTTCCCGGAAGAAACGGGCAGTCAAAGATTCCATCCATTCAAAAAGTCCATCTTTCTGTACAAAAATCCCATGTACTTATTTTAAAATTTATTATATAGTCATGCCCATGAAAACACAACAGCTTTTACCGGAGGTATTGGAAATGGATATGAGAAAATGGTTTAAAGAAGCCCAGTACGGCATGATGGCCCACTGGGGACTGTATTCCCTTCTGGGCGGAGAATGGAACGGAAAAAAAAGCAGCAGCTATGCCGAATGGATCCAGGCCAACCAACGGATCCCCATGGCAGAATACGACAAACTGGCAAGGGCCTTTAACCCGGTGTATTTTAACGCGGACCAGTGGATCCGGCTGGCAAAGGAATGCGGGATGAAATATTTCGTCATGACCAGCAAGCACCACGACGGCTTCGCCCTCTTCCATTCCAGGGCCGACCGCTTCAACGTGGTGGACGCCACGCCCTTTGGCCGCGACGTGGTAGGAGAACTGGCCGAGGCCTGTTATAAGCACGGTCTGAAATTCGGTCTCTACTATTCCCAGGATCTGGACTGGCATGAGGAGCACGGCGGCGGTTATCTCTCCGGCCATATCCCCTGCGCCGGACAATCCTGGTGCAACGACTGGGATTTTCCCGACAATGCGAAGAAAAACTTTGATATCTGTTTTGAAAATAAGATCCGTCCCCAGGTGGAGGAGATCTTAAGAAATTATGGGGAGCTGTGCCTGATCTGGTTTGATGTACCCATGACCATCCGGGATTCCCAGAGCCGGGAGCTGTTCGATCTGGTAAAAAAATACCAGCCGGACTGTCTGATCAATTCCCGGCTGGGCAACGGCGCTTATGATTACGTTTCTCTGGGGGACAACGAGATCCCGGATTCCATTCCCGGAGACGGGGAGCTGGATCCTGCCGGGCTGGATCTCAATGGCTGCGACGGCTTAAAGCCATCTCCCTACGGCCTTTACGAAACCGCCGCCACCTTAAACCACAGCTGGGGCTACTGTGCCTGGGACCAGGACTGGAAAAGCGCCGAGACCATCCTGGCCATCCGGAAGAAATTAAACGGCCTGGGCATTAATTATCTTCTGAATGTGGGCCCCGACCATCTGGGCCGGATCCCAGGAGCCAGTGTGGATATCCTAAGAGAGGCGGCCAGACGGCAGGGGGCTTTATAAAAGCCCGCCTGCGATGGCCCGGAAAAATTCCACATGCTTCAGCTCGTAGTCCTTGGACATGAAATCTGGATCCGCACTGGTCTTTACTATGATGATCTGCCTGGAGGGATCTGCATACATCCACTGGCCGTAAACGCCGATGGCCATGAACTCTCCCCGATCCCCTTCCGGCACCCACCACTGGTACCCATATCCAATGGCGTTATAGACGTCCTGGTTTGCCCCGGGCCTGGAATAGGCTGCGCTGACATCCATGCTGTCCCTCACCCATTCTTTTGTGAGGATCTGCTCCCCATGGAAGCTGCCCCCGTTCAGATAAAGCCGTGCAAACCGTGCATAATCCCTGAGGGAGACGCTTAAGCCTCCCATGGCCAGCTCCGTCCCGTTGCTCAGAGTCCAGTATGCGTCCTGCTCTGCGCCGATCCGTTTCCAGAGCTTCTCCTCCATATATTCCGCCAAGCTGCACCCGGTAGCATTTTTAATGATCTGACCCAGGATCTCTGTATTAATGCTCTGATATCTGCGGTGGGTATACGGCTCCTCCTGCACCCCATGGTCTGCGATCACCTTCATGGATGGTGTGCCCATTAGGGTACGCATGGAAAACCGGCTCATATCCGTATCCTCATTGAAATCGATCCCGGAAGCCATCTGCAGGCATGCGCGGATCGGAATGGACTCCAGATCCGTCCCTGCAAACTCCGGGACATACTTTCCAATGGGATCCTCGACGCTTTCAACAGCGCCTTCAGCTACTGCGATCCCCATCAGCGCTGAAACGAAGGATTTTCCCATGGAATTGGACGAAAACAGCGTCTGGGGATCCCCTCCATAAAAATATTTTTCATATTTGATCACATCGTCCTTCACCACCAGCAGGGCCGAGGTCTTTGTATCCTCAAGAAATCCCTCTGTTGGATAAAATCCGCCCTTAAAGCGGAAGCCGTCCGCCAGGGAAACGTTTTCTTCCTTTAAAAACTGGAAGGGGTCGTCTCCCCGGCTTATTTTCTTCGTCGGCTGGATCTCCGGAGTATGCTGGAAGGTATACGCCAGATTTTCATCCTTAAAGCTCTTTAAAGAGGTGTGGAGGATCTTTATCTTCTCGCCAAAACAAAGCCACAGCACTCCGGCTGCAATAGCTGTACAGGCAGCCGCCATACCAAATACACGCATCTTTTTCATCTCTTCGGTTCCTTTCCTGTTCTCGTTTTCTGATCACCCGGTCATTTTAAACCGTACAGCAACAGTACAGTCAAGAGTTTTTGAAAAGTTTTTGAAAAAGATCTGCCATCTGATACGGTCAGCCACTGCCCATTCTGTCCGTAAGGCAGCACGGCCGGTCCGGATGCACTGCAAAGTCCGCCTCCGCCAGCTTTTCCAGCAGGGCCTCCGCATTGTGTTCCAGCTTATACTCCAGCTCCTCCCGGTACAGGGGGATGACCTGGTAGAAGTTGATCTCCTCTCCGCCGGGAAAATGGCAGAAAAATCCTTCCTTTCGGATATTCTGAGGCTCTGCCAGGATCGCGCCACAGAGCTTTGTGTCCTCCGCAAAGGGCCTTTGATTGTCTGTGGTGTGACCCCAGCCCAGCCATGTATCCGACCGGATGGGCAGACGGGCCAGTACCTTTAACAGACGGACCGGCCAGTACCACCGCTCATCCTTCATGGACTCCTCGTCCATCCTCCAGTCCGGCGGCAGGGCAATGGCCAGCTCTGCCCGCTCCAGCCGGTATTCCGCCAACTCCTCCGGGACCTGCATCTGGCGGGCTCCCATGCCCATGGTGACCAGCGTATAATAATTCCGCTCCCTGTCAGGAGGGACCACACAGATGTCCACATGGATGTCCGGCGAAACCAGCTCATGGAAAACATGACCGATCTCCCCAAAGTATTTCTGGATATGCTCTTCCACCGCTTCCATCTCTTCTATGGTATAAACCTCCGGCCCGCTGCCCTCCTTCGAGGACCAGAACGCGCCCTCCTTTTCGGTCCCGTCCGGACGCAGGAATATCTGGAAATATTCGTCCTCTTCCATCAGATGATAGACCAGGCCCATATGGTAATCCAATCCCACCAGCACCGTATCCAGACGGGCCGGCCTGCCGTCCGGGTGGTTCTGTTCCAGCCACCTCCCCTCCTTAAGCCAGCCCGCCAGCCGCTCCAGCCAGTCTGCGCTGAGGCTGGACATACCGGCCTCGTTCATCTGGAATACCAGATCAAAGGTCTGTCCGTTTACTGTGTAGGGGAACTGGGTAAACGGCCCGTTTGGCGCATACTGCTCCGGTTTTGGCCCGAAAATATTCCAGAACCGTTCCAGTCCTTCCCTATTGACAGTAATGCAGGAAATGGACCGCTGCTTCTCATCGGCATCTTCATCCAGGCCCTGCTGGAGATTCCGGTCGGCTCCGGGATCGATCCAGTGGTATTCCATCCGCTCCAGCGGCTCCCCGGCCTCGATCTCTCTTTTGAGTGTCAGGAACTCATGATCGCCAGGCTCCAGCTTAAGGCCGTGGGCCACGGCCTCCAATGCTCCGGCTTTATCGCCGGAATGGGACCGCAGCTTGGCCGCCTGCAGCCAGATCCATGGATAATCCGGTTCCTCCCGGATCCCCTTTTCTGCATAATCCAGGGCCTCCTCCAGCCGGCCGCAGTACATCAGGGCCACCGAGTACCGGTAGTACCATGTGGCACAGCCCCCGGCATTTTTCTCTGAATCCTTCATCCACTGGACCGCCTTATAATAGTACCGGTACTCATCCAGGTTGTTGCAGGCATAGGAATACCACAGGGCGATCTTAAGATCCTGTCTGGCCTGCCGGCTGGTAAACCGTCCCGTCTCCACGCCCCGCTCAATAAAGTCCTCCAGCCACTGGAGCATTTTCCCAAAATACCCCGATATCCCATCCTCAAAGGATTCCAGCGTTTCAATGTCCTGGGCCGAAAGCAGGGAACCGGTCTTTGCATCCACCTGGGGCTCTCCCTCCTGTTCCCACAGGCGGACGGCCCCCACATCCCTCCTGAACACATGGAATCCGCCCCAGGCCAGATCTGTTCCAGCAAAAAATTCCCTGGCCGCATCCAGGACAGCGGACAGATCCCAGGCTATAAGATCCAAATACCCGTAATACAGGCCGGTGGCCCCGCCCAGAAACGTCACTGCATCCTCTCCCGCATATTCCCGGACCGCCTCCCGCAAGGCGTCCCGGAACGTTAAAATTTCCTCCGCCCGTCCTTCCCCGGTAAAGCCATCCAGTGGATAACACAGGAAGCCGGCTGCAATGCCGTCCCTGTGGTAATCGTCCATGATTCCGCTCTCAGCCCTCATGTAGTCGTTGATGAGGACCGGCAGGCGGGTTGAACCGCCCCCCACATCCAGACGCCAGTCGGCCTCCGGATCCTTCACCGGCTCCAGCTCATAGGCAATATAGCTGTTTTCCAGATAATCCCCGGCGTCGTCCCATCGTGTATATCCCATATCCCGAAGCTTCCCCGGAAGCTCAGAAAGTAGAACCGCCGCTCCAGACCTGGGCTGTTTTGCAATATCCAGATCATGGATGAGAGCAATGGAGGACACCTCCCCCAGCACCTGGTCTGTGAGGGTACAGAGCAGCCACCATACCTTATCTTCCTCCGCCTTCATCAGCGGCAGGAGCTTCTCACAGTAAAGAGCCAGGGAAACCCGGTCCTCCCTGGACTCTGTCCAGACCAGCACGTCCTCCGCCTGCACCTGGAGTTCCCCGGCCTGGAGAGAAAATCCCGCTGAGGGCTGACGTCCCACCAGGATATTCCAGTGCTCCAGCACAGACTCCGGCGCACGGCGCTGGAAATAGACCAGCGGGAACAGGGCCGACCGGTTTCCGTCGGCGCTGAGGATCAGCTCATACTTCTCCCCGCCAACGGCCAGTTCAAAGGAGGGGGAACAGAAGGCCAGCTCCAGTACTTTTTGGCATTCCTCCACCAGCTCTTCTCCCCTCTCCCGCATCTCATCCGTATCCATGATCCGGCGAAGTTCTGGCTCGATCCCGGCAAAAGCTGCCCAGGCCTCCTTTGTCCGCTGCCGGAAATTCTTCTCAAACCCCGGCAGAGCCAGACATCGGCGGCAGCTGTCGATCAGCTCCTGGGTATCCGTATCGCCGGGGCGGGCTTCATGGGGCTCCAGCAGGCCGATGGCCCTCTGGAACAGCTCCCGGTCTCCCGGCTCTGCCAGATTGCTGTATGCCCGGGCCAGCTCGCTGTCCATCTCGGGCGTGC
>NZ_JAXXBR010000120.1:0-11253 GCF_037242085.1 Alitiscatomonas sp.
TCCTATGAAGTAAATGATGAGCAGATGGGCCGGGTAAAACACATAAGGCAGATGTCCCAGCCGCCTTCCTCTGGTTCCATTGTAACGGCTGATGAAGAAAAATGCAATGCATCCGAAGCCGCCCCAGACGATTCCCTCCAGAAGGATCAGCACCGCTCCTCCCGCCAGGCTCTGGGCCTGGAAATTTCCATTATAAAAATACAGGATCAGGATAAAAAGCACGCCCAGGGGGCCGTAGTCGGAGTTTAAAAGCCCGGCCGCCGCCATGGAAGCAGCTGCTGTAAGGATAATGGCCGCCGTTTTAAGCCACACAGCCCCCGCACGGCCTCCAAAGGCCCCTTCCTCCGGTTCCCAGGTCTGGACGGCCCGGATCCCCTTTAAGGCCAGAAGGCTGATGGAAAGAGTTACCAGCGTATTCTGAACCGGGTACATCGGCCTTCCGCTGCATATAAGGTTAAATGGGATCTCTGAAACCAGAGCCAGAAGGACCATGCGCTTCATATACCTTTCCCAGTCTCCCGTGTGGAAAAAGCCCTGGACCAGAAAAAAACCATAAAGAGGAAAAGCCACCCGCCCCGCAAGGCGCATGGCTGTTCCCAGTATATACCAGGCCATAGGGAGGTCCGTGCCGCCGCGTTCCATCAGATGGAACGCCAGATGGTCCAGGACCATGGTCCCCATGGCGATCCGCTTAAGGTCGGATGCAGAGTACGTCCTCTGCCATCCTAGCATACTTCGGAGCCAGGTTTGATATCCTTTTCCGGAGTCATAAGAGCCAGATTTCCCTCATCGTCCTCAGCGCACAGGATCATGCCCTCAGAAAGCATTCCCGCCAGCTTTGCCGGCTTTAAGTTGGTAACGACCATGACCTTTTTCCCCACCATCTGGTCCGGCTTGTACCAGGCCTTGATGCCGCTGACGATCTGTCTTGTCTCAGAGCCGATCTTCACCTGGGAGCAGAGCAGCTTTTTGGACTTGGGCACTTCCTCGCATTTTACGATCTGGCCGATCTGGAACTGGAGCTTTGCAAAGTCATCATAGGTGATCTCCGGCTTTTTCTCCACATCCACAACGCTTTCCTCCTGGGCGTTCTCTTCTTCTCCGGCGGCCTTGGCTTCTTCTGCCTTCATGGTTTCCACCTTCTCCAGGACCTCCTTCACGTCCATACGGGCGAACAGGATCTCCGGCTTCTCCGTTACCTTATTTCCATTGGGATACAGTCCGAACTGGTCCATGGCCTCCAGAGTCCTCTTTTCTGTATTGAGCTGGGCCAGGATCTTTTCAGACGTCTCCGGCATAAAGGAGGACAGGAGAGACGCGCCGATGGTGATGGCCTCGGTCAGGTTGTAAAGCACCGTAGCCAGACGGTCCTTCTTCTCCTCATCCTTTGCCAGAGTCCACGGAGTGGTCTCGTCGATGTATTTATTGCTGCGGCGGAAGATATTGAAGATCTCTGTGATGGCGTCGGCCACGCGCAGCTTCTCCATCTTCTCGTCTGCCTTCTTCACAGCCTCTAAAACAGCGGCCTTTAAGTCATCATCCACGTCCTCGCAGACGTTCTTGTTCTCCACAACGCCGCCGAAATATTTATTGGTCATGGAAACGGTACGGTTCACCAGGTTGCCCAGGATATTGGCCAGATCGGAATTCATCCGCTCCACCATTAATTCCCAGGAGATCACGCCGTCATTCTCAAAGGGCATCTCATGGAGTACAAAATAACGGACTGCATCCACGCCAAAGAAGTCCACCAGCGTATCGGCGTACAGCACGTTTCCTTTGGACTTGCTCATCTTTCCGTCGCCCTGGAGGAGCCACGGATGGCCGAATACCTGCTTGGGAAGGGGCAGATCCAGGGCCATTAAGAAGATGGGCCAGTAAATGGTATGGAACCGGATGATATCCTTACCGATCAGATGGAGATCTGCCGGCCAGAACTTATTGAATTTTTCATCATGGTTCCCATCGCAGTCATAGCCGATCCCTGTGATATAGTTGGTCAGGGCGTCCAGCCATACATAGGTCACATGCTTCGGATCGAAATCCACCGGGATCCCCCACTTAAAGGAGGTCCTGGATACGCAGAGATCCTGTAAGCCCGGCAGCAGGAAGTTGTTCATCATCTCATTTTTCCTGGATACCGGCTGGATAAATTCCGGATGACTGTTGATATGGTCGATGAGCTTCTGGGCATATTTGCTCATACGGAAGAAGTAAGCCTCCTCCTTTGCGGGCTGTACCGGACGGCCGCAGTCGGGGCACTTTCCGTCCACCACCTGGGACGGGGTCCAGAAGGACTCGCAGGGAGTACAGTAAAGGCCCTCATAATGGCCCTTATAGATATCGCCTTTTTCGTAGAGCTTCTTAAAGATCTTCTGCACCTGCTTTTCATGGTACTCGTCAGTGGTGCGGATGAATTTATCATAGGATGTGTTCATCAGATCCCAGATATTTTTGATCTCTCCCGCCACGTTGTCCACAAACTCCTTGGGCGTCACGCCGGCGTCCTGGGCCTTTAACTCGATCTTCTGGCCGTGCTCGTCGGTTCCGGTCTGGAAATATACGTCATAGCCCTGTTCTCTTTTGTACCGCGCAATGGCGTCTGCCAGCACGATCTCATACGTATTTCCGATATGCGGTTTTCCGGATGTGTAGGCAATGGCCGTGGAAATATAATACGGCTTCTTACAATTCTTGCACATAAAAAATCCTCCTTTAAGACAAAAAAAGACCCGTCTTCTCTTAAAGACGAGTTCTCCCTCGTGTTACCACTTTAATTCAGAGATCCCTCACAGGATCCCCCTCACCGGCTGCCTTAAACAGCCTGACGCGCTAACGGGCGCTTCCGTCGCGGCCTCAACTCTCTGCCCTTTTACCGGCAGCTCCTTCAGCCGCGCAGCTCCGGGACCATCTTCTGCAAAAGCTCCGCTCCCCGCTCGCACCATCCGGGGTCTCTGAAAGCTTCCCTTTTTGCGTACTCTTCCCTTCACAGCCTTTTCCCTATTATATCCCTAGTCTATCCTGTTCCAACGGTTTTGTCAAGACTGGGAAAACGCCTGCAGGCAAAAGCAGCGGGCATCTGCGAATACTTTGAAAAAAGAACCAGCGCATACCCCTTCTGTTCCCATCATATATTGGCGGTATACAGCCGGTCTCCGGGCGTTCTTCCCGGCTCTGTCCCGGCTTTTCAAGGAGGTATCGTCATGCGGCCTGAACATGGCTTTTCCCGAAAAAATCCGTACATACTTCTATGGGGGCTCCTGGCCCTGTCCCTGCTTCTCACCTCCTGCGGCCGTCAGAGGATCCGGCAGCCCGGAGAAAGCGGCGCGGCCTTTGAAAACAGCACCGCTCCGGGAAACAGCACCGTCCCGGGAAACAGCGCGGCTTCGGAGTCCGGCGGGGCTCCCGGGTGTCCGTCCCAGGAGGACATAGCCGCTGCCCAGGCTGCCTTCGACGCCTTCTGCACCCAGGTCTTCCAGGAGGAGATGGCCCAGGCCGGTACCCTGGACCTCCACTATACGCTGCTGCGGCCCGAAGCCTTCGGGATCTCTCCCGGAGAACCGAGGCTGGGTACCTGCACTTTGGAGGACATGATCCAGTCCGGGGCGGCGGTCCAGGAGCTGGCAGACCGGCTGGCAGCCTTCGACCGCTCCCTGCTCACCGAAGACCAGGCCCTGGTGTACGACGCCCTTTCCGAGACCCTCCAGGCCTCCCTCATGGGCCGGGGACTGGAGCTTTATGAGCAGCCCCTGGCTCCCACCATCGGTGTCCAGGCCCAGCTTCCCATTCTCCTGGCAGAATATTCCTTCCACTCCTTAAAGGACGTGGAGGACTACCTGGACCTTCTGTCCCAGACCGATGCTTATTACGCCCAGATCCTGGAATTTGAAAACCAGAAGGCCGATGCGGGCCTGGGTCCCTCGGATGCCACCATCGACCGGATCCTGGAATCCTGTGAGAGCTACCGGATCGATCCGGACCAGAACTTTCTCACTGAAACCTTTGCCGCCAGGCTGGCGTCCCTGGAACAAGAGGTCCCTCTGACCGCAGAGCAGAAGGCGGACCTCCACTCCCGCCATCTGTCCGCCATACAAGGACATTTTATTCCGGCCTACGAGGCCATGATCCAGGGCATGACCGCTCTTAAGGGGCGCGGGATCAACGACGGCGGCCTGGCCGGAGCCAGGGACGGGAAGCAGTATTATGAATACCTGGTAAAAACCGGGCCCGGACTCTCCTATACGGTCCCGGAGCTTAAGGAGGCCTTAAAGGCCAGGATCCAAAAGGACTATGAGGCCCTGGGCCGGATCCTCCGGGAGACTCCCGCTGCCGGTCTGGAAAACGCCTCCTTTTCCCTGACCGATCCCCAGGCCATCCTCCTGGACCTCCAGGAACAGATGAAGGGGCTTTTCCCGGAGCTTTCCCAGTGCGGCTATGAGGTCCGCCAGGTGCCATCCTGTCTGGAGGCCTCCTTAAGCCCCGCCTTTTATCTGACGGCTCCTGTGGACGACAGGGACCAGAACGTCATCTACATCAACGGCGGCTCCACCGACAGCCGGAAGGACCTCTACACCACCCTGGCCCACGAGGGCTTTCCCGGCCATCTCTACCAGACCGTATACAGCCGGACCCACGCGAAAACGCCGCTGTCCGCTCTTTTAAGCTGCTCCGGAGCCAACGAGGGCTGGGCCACCTATGTGGAAAATATCGCCTGTACCTTTGACAACGGCCTTTCCAGGGCCGCCGGAAAGTACCGGGCCCATATGCGCTCCCTGTCCCTCTGCGTCCATGGCCTGCTGGATATCGGGATCAATTATGACGGCTGGGACGAGGCCAGAGCCGGGGAATTCATCCGCTCCTGCTTCCAGGCCGACGACCAGACGGTCCGGGAGCTGTGGCAGGTGATGATCGATAACCCAGCCAATTATCTGGAGTACTGCGGAGGATATATTGAATACATGGACATGAGAGAGCAGGCGGAGGCCGCCCTGGGTAGCCGTTTTTCTCCCCTGGACTTCCACAAACTCCTCCTGGATCTGGGGCCTGTGCCCTTTTCTGTGATCCGCCCCCGGTTTACGGCCTGGCTGGAGGAACAGGTCTGACAGGCTGCGGGCTCCATCAGAATTATATTTACTGTCTATACTTTATATAGTATAATATTTACAGACACTAATTTATAATTTCTGTTCAAGGAGGTGTTTTATGGGCAGATCCATTCTTTTTCTGATTTTACTTTTTGTTTTCCATCTCTCTGCCTGCTCCCATAAATCGTCCGCTCCGGTCTCTGCTGATACGATGCCGGATATGGAGGAGCTCCTGGCCTATTCCCAGTCCCACTCCAAGGAAGAGTATGAAAAAAAATTAAAGGAGATCCAGGCAGTCATCGACAATACCTCTTATGAGGAGCTCTGCCAGATCTTTACCGATTCCCTGGCTTCCTGGGCGGATACACAGACCGATCTTGAGATCACCGATACCTCCATGGAATTTTCTGAAGATCCTCTGCTGATGGATGAGCAGAGGAAGGAAAAGCTGTATAACAACTGGACCGTATCTGTAAATATCCAGCTGGCCGGAGATGAGAAGTCCAAATATGATGTTCCCGATGCAGCCGCCATCTACCGCCAGGCGGCAGATGCGCTGCGGAGCACTCCCTACGGGGCCTATAAGCTCCATACCTTAAAGATAACCGCCAGCAGCGACCCGGACCGGATCCTGACCTCGGAGCAGGAAGGCAGCTTCTTCCTTACAGACTCTGCCTTTTCCCTTCCCCAGGAGCCGGAAGAGCTGGCGATCCAGAAAACGGTCCTGGAACAGGTGGAGGAGTTCAACCAGGAGTACTTTTCCGATGAGCGCTACCGCGGACAGAATGTGACCTTAAAGCGGTTCGGATCCCCCAGGGATTCTTCTGTTCTTTACCTGGAGTTTCCCATCTACGCTCCGCCCTTTGACCAGGACATGGCTGCCTTTGCCGACAGCCTTGAAGCCCACGGCCAGGAATTTTTCCATGTAATTACGGAAAATAATGAAAATCTGGAATATTTGAAAAAATGTGGGATAACCTCTGTGACAGTCCGTTTTGACACCTCCTGGGACAACCGCCTGGAAGGCCCCGAGCGGTACCGGGAATTTTCCTGGGAGCTTTAAGCCGCGGATCTTTTTTTCATTTTCTGATTTCTTATACCGCAATTCTGCGCTATAATGGAAGAAGCAAAAATGTATGGGCGAAGCCCGCAGACCTGTCAGTTTCCATGTAAAGGAGAAATGAATATGAATGAAGTAATGAACGCCATCCTGACCCGGAGAAGCATCCGGAAGTTCACCGCAGACCCCATTCCCGCCGAAGTCCTGGAGGACCTTGTAAAGGCTGCCCTCCATGCTCCCAGCGGCATGGGAAAACAGACCTGGCAGTTTACCGTGGTCACAAACCAGGAGATCATCCATCGTCTCTGCGGCCTCATCGGGACTGAACTGGGCCGGGAAGGCTACGACATGTACGGTCCTGCCGCTGTGATCATCCCCTCCAATGAAAAGGAAAGCCCATGGGGGAAGGAGGACAACGCCTGCGCCATGGAAAATATCTTCCTGGCGGCCCGCTCTTACGGCGTCGGCTCCGTATGGATCAACCAGATGCAGAACATCAACGACCGTCCGGCAGTCCGCGCCCTGTTAAACGAGATCGGCGTTCCCGCAGACCATGTGATCTACGGCGTGGCCGCCCTGGGCTATGCGGATCCCTCCGTACCGGTGGAGCCCAAGGAGCGCACCGGAAAAGTCGTATATGTAAAATAGCGCGTAAACCCCCGCCGGGAAACGCTGTAAATACCCCCAGCCCAGAGGAGTTTCTTGAGATCAGTACCATGGTTCCCTGCGGCTCACGCCTGGCCCTTAGCATTATGAAGCTGGGTAAGCCGTAATTGCATACGGTTCCGGCCCATTTCCAAAGCCGCCAGATAATTTTTTCATTTTCCGATTTCTTATGGCGCAATTCTGCGCTATAATAGAAGAAGCGAAAATGCATGGGAACTGACCGCGGTCCTGTCAGTTTCCATGCAGCCTAGAAAGGAGAAAATCTTATGGAACGAGCAAAGCAGTTAATGGAAATGGTCGCAAAGTATGAATCCCTGATCTACGATACCGCCGACTATATCTGGAAGAACCCGGAGACCGGATACCGGGAGTGGAAGACCTCCGCATATATGGAGGAGCATTTCGAGGCCCTGGGCTACACCCTCACCAAAGCCGGAAACATCCCCGGCTTCTACGCCGATCTGGACACCGGAAGACCCGGACCGAAGATCGCCATCTTAGGAGAGCTGGATTCCCTGATCGTTGGAAATCACCCGGACGCGGATCCCGAGACTCACGCGGTCCATGCCTGCGGCCATAACGCCCAGTGTGCCATCCTTCTGGGAGTTGCCGCTGCCATGAAGGAGCCGGGCGCGCTGGATGGTCTCTGCGGCTCCATCCGTTTCATGGCTGTACCGGCCGAGGAGCTGATCGAGCTGGGCTTCCGGGAGGAATTACGGAAGCAGGGCGTGATCCGGTATTTCGGCGGAAAGGTGGAATTTATTTCCAGAGGCTACTTTGACGGCGTTGACATGGCCATGATGATCCATTCCGGAAAGCTTCCCGAGGGAAAGACCCTGTCCGTCAGCCAGGGCTGCAACGGCTGTATCACCAAGAATATCACCTTCAAGGGCGTGGCCTCCCATGCCGGCGGTTCTCCGGAAGCCGGAAAGAATGCGCTCTATGCGGCCACCTGCGGACTGAATGCCGTCAACGCCATCCGCGAGACCTTCGTGGACAGCGAGCACATCCGCTTCCATCCCATCATCACCGAGGGCGGAGCAGCCGTCAACGCCATCCCGGAGACAGCCAAGGTGGAATCCTATGTACGCGGCGCTTCCTTTGACAGCATCCGTGATTATAATAAAAAGGTAAACCTGGCTCTGGCCGGAGCGGCCGCCTCTCTGGGCTGCAATGTGGAGCTGGACGACCATCCGGGCTACTTCCCCTTAAATAACGACGCCAACATGACGGAGATCCTGACAGAGGCCATGGAAGCGGTGACCGGGCCCGGTACTGTGACCCGCGGCTCCTGGGGGACCGGCTGCACCGATATGGGCGATGTTTCCGCCATCATGCCGGCTATCCATCCCCATGCCAGCGGCTCCATCGGCACCGGACACGGCAAGGACTACTATGTGGCTGACAAGAAAGCCGGCTGCCTGTATCCGGCCCAGTGCCTGACCGTAGCTGCCTCCATGTTCCTGGAAAACGACGCCGCCAGGGCAAAGAAGGTCCTCGCCGAGGCGAAGCCTTACTTTAAGTCCAAAGATGAGTATCTGGCTGCCATTGACAATCTGACCATGGATAAAGACGCTGTCATCTACAACGAGGACGGCACCGTTACCCTGGATTTCTGTCAGAGATAACGCCGAAAAGCCAATCCATTCAAGCAGGGGGCAGGTGCAGCCCATATGAGCTGCATCCGCCCCCTGTTCTTTTCCCTTCCGGTATCTTCAGACAGATACCGCCTGTCTTTATATAAACAGATATTGGAACAGATTAAAGCTATAACCCACAAAAATGATCCCCACGGTACAGACCGCCGCAAATGTTCCCAGGAGCCGCGGCTTCACCGCCTTTCCCAGCATGACCATGGACGGAAAGCTCAGGGTGGTGACCGCCATCATGAAGCTTAAGATGGTCCCCAGCTGGGCGCCCTTGGCCAAAAGCGCCTCTGCCACCGGGATGGTCCCGAAAATATCCGCGTACATGGGGACACCCACCAGAACGGCCAGCACTACGCCAAAGGGATTTCCGCTTCCCAGGGCAGTCTCGATCCATTCCCCGGGGATCCAGTTGTGGATCACGGCTCCGATGCCCACGCCTGCAAGAATATACGGGAATACCTTTCTGAAGGTGAACTCCACCTGGTCCCTGGCATAGGCCAGCCGGTCCCGGACCGTAAGCGCCGGACCTTCAAGATCCACCCGGCCTGCCATCCGGATAAACTCCTCCACCTCAGCCTCCATGTGCAGCTTTTCGATCACCGTCCCCCCAAGGACCGCCACAAAAAGTCCCAAAAGAACGTATACGGCCGCGATCTTCACACCGAAAATACTCGTTAGGAGCACCAGGCTCCCCAGATCTACCATGGGGGAGGAGATCAGAAAGGAAAAGGTCACGCCCAGAGGAAGGCCTGCCCCCGTAAATCCCATGAACAGGGGAATGGAGGAGCAGGAGCAGAACGGGGTCACCGTTCCCAGAAGGGCCGCCGCGATCCTGGCCCCCAGCCCATGGAACCGGCCCAGGATCCTTTTGCTGCGCTCCGGCGGAAAATAGCTCTGGATATAAGAGATCACAAAGATCAGCGTGCATAATAAGATCGTGATCTTAATGATATCATAGATAAAAAAATGTACGCTGCCGCCAAGTCTGGAGGAAATATCGGTTCCCATGGCCGTAAGGCCCGCTCCCACCGCGTCCTTCAGCCATTTCATGCCGAGGATCTGGTCCTGGATCAGGCTCCACAGCCCCTTTCCTGCCTCCATCATTTCTTCAGCAGACGGACGATCTCCGATGTCTTCGCCGTCCGTCCCGCGATCACCAGCTTACCGTCGATCATCAGCGACGGCGCCGCCATGACGCCCAGCTTCACGATCTCCATCAGGTCTCCGACCTTTTCCACCACTGCATCGCTGCCAGTCTCCTTTACGGCCTCCATCACATTTTCATACAGCTTATCGCAGTTTTCACATCCCATACCGATCACCTTTATGACCATGTTATCCTCCTTTAATTCTTAAGCTTCATCTCGCTGCCCACATGCTCCTCCCAGGCGGAGAAAATCTTTTTTATGACCATGGGGCCGATCTTTGAAATAAACACCAACTGGGACCGTTCAAAGGCCCCGCACTCCTTATAGTCGATCAGGGAGCCTACCACGTCCACCTGGGTCCAGCCCGTTTCTTTAAGATCACAGAAGCCCTTGATCCGGTGTACATCCGGAGCCACTGCCGCTAAAAATTTGTGGAGCTTTTCTTTTTCCACCTGGCCCTCGTATTCCATGAACAGGGACTTGGGCTTTGTTTCCACTGAGTTGGTGGTTTCCTCGCTTTCGGCCCACTGGAAGATCCTCAGATCCTTCTGTAAAAAGGAATGATCCATTTCCCCATTGACACTTTCAAGAATCTCACACACCGGGTTGATCTCCCGGATCTTTTCTGCCACCTGCTCTGCCTGGACCGTATCCGCCAGATCTGTTTTTGTAATGACCGCCAGGTTGCAGTGCTTCAGCTGACGGAAGGCTGTCTCCTCATCCTTGACCTGCTCCAGGAAGTTCACCGCGTCCACAAAGCAGATCACGCCCTTAAAGTCGTATTCCTTTTCCGAAGCGATCCGCGCCGCATCCAGGATCTCCTGGACATTGGAGGGATCTCCCCAGCCGGAGCTTTCCACAAAAAGATAGTCAAAATCCTGCTGGGCCATTTCCGCCAGGGCCTTGACAAAATTTAACTTCTGGCAGGTGCAGAAAATAGAGCCCCGGTTGATCTCCACCATCTGGATATCGTCATTCCGCAGGATCGTTCCATCGATCCCCAGCTTCCCGAATTCATTCTGGATGACCCCGATCCGGCTGCCCTTCAGTCTCTCCAGAAGCTTTAATAACGCCGTGGTCTTTCCAGAGCCCAGAAAGCCGGTCAGAACGTACAGCTTTGTATTCACAGTTTCCATTTTTTCCATGTCCTCCTTTTTTCTCTCTTCCTTCCCGCAGCCGCAGACCCTTGTCCCCGCCTCCGGGATCATCAGCCCCTCCGCCGCCCGGCAGATCTCTCCCACTCTGGTCTTATTTAGGGAATAATGGGTCCATTTTCCCTCCCGCCGCGGGATCACAAGCCCCGCGTCGGTCAAAAGCTTCATATCGTGGGACAGAGTCGGCTGCGTAATATGAAATTCCTCCAGAATCTTACAGGCACAGAGCTCGCCTCCTGCCAGCATATGGACGATCTTCAGCCGCTTGGGATCCGAAAGAGCCTTAAACAGCCTGGCATATTCTGCGTAGTCCAAATTTACATATCCCCTTTTACATATAGATTTTTTTCTATGTTTGCATTATAAGTCTCATATAGAATTTTGTCAATACGTTTTTCCAAAAGGGCCGCCAATGAAAAATGGCGTAAAAAGACATCGTTAGTGTATAATTATCATTGGCAAATATAGGAACTATTCCTAAGACAAAAAAGG
>NZ_JAXXBR010000122.1:0-11250 GCF_037242085.1 Alitiscatomonas sp.
CGAACCCGGCCGGCGGCGGATACCACAGCATTTCCCCGACGATCCTGATCGCCCACAGCCAGGCCAACATGGCAGTCGGCGGAGCAGGCATCCTTTCCGGTATGAATCCCAAGGGGTATATCGATAAGGAAGCCGCTGATCAGATCGTGGCTGCCCAGATCGAGAATGGCAAGAACAAGGTTCCGGCTCCGGGTTCTGTTCCGGTCCACTATGACGAGACCGGCTTCTTCCGTGAGGTTTACGAGAACGATTACGGCGTGATCGAGGGAATCAAGAAATATATCAGCTACCTTCCGGCTTACAACTTAGAGTTCTTCCGGGTAGATGACCAGAAGGCTCCGCTGCTTCCGGCAGAGGACCTTTACAGCATCATCCCGTTAAACGGAAAGCGTCCGTATGATATTTACGACGTGATCGGCCGTCTCTTCGACGGTTCCCAGTTATACGAGTACAAGAAGGGCTATGGTCCGGAGATGGTGACCGGTCTTGCCAAGGTCAATGGTCTTTTAGTAGGCGTCATCGCCAACGTACAGGGACTTTTAATGAACTACCCGGAGTATAAGCAGAACTCCGTAGGCGTAGGCGGAAAGTTATACCGTCAGGGCCTGATCAAAATGAACGAGTTCGTGACCCTCTGTGCCCGTGACCGGATCCCGCTGATCTGGCTGCAGGATACCACTGGCATCGATGTGGGCGACGATGCAGAGAAGGCAGAGCTTCTGGGCCTTGGCCAGTCTCTGATCTACTCCATCGAGAACTCCGGTCTTCCGTCCTTAGAGGTTACGCTCCGTAAGGCCAGCGCTGCTGCCCACTATGTACTGGGCGGACCCCAGGGCAACAACACCAACGTTTACTCCATCGGTACCGCTGCTTGCGAATACTATGTAATGCCGGGCGAGACCGCTGCCAACGCAATGTACTCCAGAAAGCTTGTGAAGGCAAGCAAGGCTGGCGAGGATATGCAGCCCATCATCGACAAGATGAACGATATGATCCAGCTGTATCATGAAAAATCCCGTCCGGAATACTGTGCGAAGGTCGGCATGGTGGACGAGATCGTTGACATGACAGAGCTTCGTCCGTATATCCAGGCATTCACCGAGGCTGTTTACCAGAATCCGAAGAGCATCTGCCCGATGCACCAGATGGTAACACCCCGTGCGATCCGTGAGTGGAACGACGCGCATAAGGCCTAATCCTGACTGAAGGCGTGAATTCTGATCCAGGCCGGGGATTCCCCGGTCTGGATAATGTTGTATCAAAGGATATATGATTTCGGCTTGTCCTTTAGGGTGCCTTGTGCTATACTGGGACAGGAAAAAACAAAAAATTCATTGATACAGAAGAAAACCCGGAGGTTCGTATGAGTGCAGTTTATACACTGGGGATCGATGTGGGTTCCACAGCGTCCAAATGTATTATTTTAAAAGATGGCAAAGAGATCGTGGCAAAATCCCTGATCGATGTGGGGGCTGGTACCAGCGGCCCGCAGCGTGCCATCGACGCCGTGCTGGAAGCAGCCGGCATGACAAGAGACCAGATGGCCTACGTTCTGGCCACGGGCTATGGCCGCAATTCCTTAATGGGACTTGCAGATAAGCAGATGAGTGAGCTTTCCTGCCATGCGCGGGGGGCTTCTTTCCTGTTCCCGGAGGCCCATACGGTCATCGATATCGGAGGGCAGGACGTAAAGGTTCTCCGGATCGAGAACGGGACCATGACCAACTTCCAGATGAATGACAAGTGTGCAGCCGGAACCGGCCGTTTCTTAGACGTTATGGCCAGGGTCCTGGAGGTGCGCGTGGAGGATCTGGGAGATCTGGGAGCCCAGTCGAAGAAGCATGTGGGCATCAGCTCCACATGTACCGTATTTGCAGAGAGCGAGGTCATCAGCCAGCTCTCCATGGGTACGGATAAATGCGATATCATCAACGGCATCCATCACTCCGTGGCTGGCCGTGTGGCTGGCCTTGCCCACCGGATCGGCGTGGTAAAGGACCTTGTGATGACCGGAGGTGTAGCTCAGAACAGAGGCGTTGTATCTGCGCTGGAAGAGGAGCTGGGGTGTCCGATCCTCACTTCTCCGCTGACCCAGTATAACGGCGCTTTGGGTGCCGCCCTGTTCGCATGGCAGGCAGCGACCCGCTAAACGGTAAGACAACGGGCCAGAGGGACATGAGCCATGTCTGTCTGGCTGCCGTCGTTTATACATTCAATGAGGAGGATGAATAATTATGGCTAAAAAGCAGGTTAGTCCCGGCGTTCTTGCCCTTCGTAAGGTTGTGGACGACGTTCACAAGGACGCGCGTGAGGCAAAAAAAAGAGGCGAGTTAGTGGGATGGTCTTCTTCCAAATTCCCGTGTGAGCTCGCAGCAGCATTTGACCTGAATGTTATGTATCCCGAGAACCAGGCCGCTGGTATCGCAGCAAACCGCTACGGCGAGATGATGTGCCAGGCAGCCGAGGATCTGGGCTATGACAACGATATCTGTGGATACGCACGTATCAGCCTTGCTTATGCGGCTGGCGTCCGCGTTGCCCGTAAATTTGATCCGGAGACCGGTGAGTATATCATCGATCCGTCCACTGGAAAGCCCTTAAAGGATGAGAACGGCAACGTGGTCATCGACGAGGCCACTGGAAAGCCGAAAAAGGATCCGAAGACCCAGACTCCGTACCTGGAGCTTGTAAATATCCTGGAGCTTGAAAAGCTGCCGGATGGACCGGACAAAGAGCGCCGCATCGAGGCCATCTCTCCCATCCGTCAGATGCAGATCCCGCAGCCGGATTTCGTTCTCTGCTGCAACAACATCTGTAACTGTATGACAAAATGGTATGAGAACATTGCCCGTATGTGCAACGTTCCGCTGATCATGATCGACATCCCGTACAATAACACCGTAGATGTTCATGACTCCAACGTGAAGTATGTCCGCGCCCAGTTTGACAAGGCGATCAAACAGTTAGAGGAGCTGACTGGCAAGAAGTTCGACGAGAAGAAATTTGAAAAGGCCTGTGAGAACGCAAACCATACTGCGAAGGCATGGTTAAAGGTTTGTGACTACTTACAGTACAAACCGGCTCCATACTCTGGATTTGACCTGTTCAACCATATGGCTGACGTTGTAACAGCCCGTGCAAGAGTTGAGGCCGCCGAGGCATTTGAGCTTTTAGCCTCCGACCTGGAAGAGACCATCAAGAAGGGCGAGACCACCACGCCGTTCCCGGAGAAATACCGTGTAATGTTCGAGGGTATCCCCTGCTGGCCCAAGCTTCCGGCACTGTTCAAACCGTTAAAGGAGCATGGCGTCAACGTAACAGCCGTTGTTTACGCTCCGGCCTTCGGTTTCGTTTACAACAATATGGACGAGATGGCACGCGCTTACTATAAGGCTCCCAACTCTGTCTGCATCGAGCAGGGCGTTGACTGGCGTGAGGGCATCTGCCGCGACAACAAGGTTGACGGCGTTCTGGTACACTACAATAGAAGCTGTAAGCCGTGGAGCGGCTATATGGCAGAGATGCAGCGCCGCTTTACAAAGGATCTCGGTGTTCCCACTGCCGGCTTTGACGGCGACCAGGCTGACCCGCGTAACTTCAACGCCGCCCAGTACGAGACCCGCGTTCAGGGCCTTGTGGAGGCCATGGAGGCAAACATGCAGGAAAAGGAGGCTAAATAGACCATGAGTATCAACGCATTATTAGATGAATTTAAGGTAAAAGCAGCTACTCCCAAGCAGCAGCTGGCTGAATATAAGGCTCAGGGTAAAAAGGTCATCGGCGTTCTGCCATACTATGCTCCGGAGGAGCTTGTTTACGCAGCCGGTATGGTTCCCATGGGGATCTGGGGGTCCAATAACAAGACCATCAGCCGTGCAAAAGAATACTGTGCGACCTTCTACTGCACCATCGCCCAGCTGGCGCTGGAAATGCTCTTAGACGGGACCATGGATGACCTGGACGGCATCATCACCCCCACCATCTGCGATACGCTCCGTCCCATGAGCCAGAACTTCCGTGTATCCATGGGAGATAAGATGGCAGTTATCTTCTTAGCCCATCCCCAGAACCGTTTTGAGGATTTCGGCCTTCAGTTCTGTATCGACCAGTACAATAATGTAAAGGAAGAGCTGGAGAAGGTATGCGGCCATGAGATCACTGCCGACGCCATCAGGGATGCCATCAAGGTCTACAATAAGAGCCGTGCAGCCCGCCGCGCGTTTGTAAAGCTGGCCAACGACCATTGTGATGTGATCACACCCACCAGGCGTTCTGCAGTATTAAAGGCATTCTATTTCATGGAGAAGCCGGCATACACAGAAATGCTGGAGGAATTAAATAAAGAGCTGGAGGCTCTTCCGGTATGCGACTGGAAGGGAACCAAGGTGGTCACCTCCGGTATCATCTGCGATAATCCGAAGCTTTTGGCTGCATTTGAAGAGAACAATGTTGCCATCGCTGCCGATGACGTTGCCCATGAGAGCCGTTCCTTCAACACAGACGTTCCGGAGGATGAGGAATGTCCGATGATGGCTCTGGCAAAACAGTTTGCCAACATCGACCATGACGTTCTCCTTTACGATCCCCAGTCTGAGAAGAACCGCCGCGGCGAGTTCGTTGCCGATCTTGTTAAGAAGAGCGGTGCCCAGGGCCTTGTACTGTTCATGCAGCAGTTCTGTGATCCGGAGGAGATGGAGTATCCGTACTTAAAGAAAGCCCTGGATGATGCAAAGATCCCGCACATCAAACTGGGTATCGACCAGCAGATGCGCGACTTCGGCCAGGCCCAGACTGCGATCCAGGCTTTTGCAGATGTGCTGGAGATGAGCAAATAATAAAAAAGATTTCCGGTCCGCCGACCGGTTTGTGTCGTAACGGTGCTGTAACAATATGAAAGGTTCCGGCAGAGATGGCAAAGGCTGTTTCTGCCGGGGCCTTTTTTGCTTTACGGATCGCAGGTTTTCTGATAAGATAGTCCAAGAAGAAAGAAAAGGGGAGGAGATTATGTTTCTGACAGGTACGAAAAAGATGCTGGGAGACCGGATCTTTTTACAGAAGGCCGTACGCATCGCCCTTCCAGTGGCCATGCAGGGAATGCTGAATACGATCGTAAACCTGGTGGATACCATGATGATCGGGACGCTGGGAGAAACGACCATCGCGGCGGTGGGCCTGGCAAATAAGGTGTTTTTTGTATTTTCACTCCTTGTATTCGGGATCGTCAGCGGGAGCGGAGTCCTGGCGGCCCAGTACTGGGGCAATAATGATGTGAAAAACATAAGAAAGGTGCTGGGACTGGCACTTATGCTGGCACTGGCGGGAGCAGCGGCCTTTATGATCCCGGCCATGGTATGCCCGGAGCTGGTGATGCGGATCTTCACAGTCAGCCCGGAGACCATACGGGTCGGCAGCGCATATCTGGTGGTGGCAGCCGTATCCTATCCGTTTACGGCTTTCACCAACGTTTATGTGGCCATGCTCCGGGCCGTGGGTCAGGTGAAGCTTCCAGTGCTCACAAGCTGCCTGGCGATCGTCGTGAATATCGTTTTGAATTTTCTGCTGATCTTTCCGGCGCGCACCGTTACAGCCGCAGGGCAGGAGATCTTCATTTACGGCGCAGGCCTCGGAGTTGTGGGTGCGGCCCTGGCAACGCTGATCGCCAGGATCGTGGAAGCGGCGGTGCTGGTCCTTGTGGTCTATATGCGGAAATTCCCCATTGCCTGCCGTATCCGGGAGATGTTCGGGTATACAAAGGCGTTTATCCGCCAGTTTGTCAGCACCTGCGCGCCGGTCATTGCCAATGAGTTCATGTGGGGGCTGGGTGTGACCATGTATTCCCTGGCCTATGGACGGATGGGCGATAACGCAGTGGCGGCCGTTACCATCGCCATGACGATCCAGGATATCGTATTCGTTCTGTTCCAGGGACTGAGCGCCGCCACAGCGGTGATCCTTGGGAATGAGATGGGAGCCGGGCACCTGGAACGGGCGGAGGAGTATGCGGCCAATTTCTTCCGGCTGCTGTTCCTCCTGTCGGCGGCCGGAATGGTGATCGTGCTGATGATCCGGGGGCCGATCCTGTCCATTTACCAGATCTCTCCGGAGGTGAAGGAGGACGCGGCCAGATGTCTCCTTACATTCGCCCTGTTCCTGCCGGCAAAGATGTACAATCTGATCTGTATCGTAGGCGTTTTGCGGAGCGGCGGCGACACAAAGATGTGCCTGTTCCTGGATACCAGCGGCGTCTGGTGCATTGGGATCCCCCTGGCGTTTCTGGGCGGACTTGTGTTCCATTTCCCGATCTATGTGGTCTACGGCATGGTCATGCTGGAGGAGGTCTATAAGTCGGCGCTGGGATACTGGAGATACCGTCAGAAGAAGTGGCTGAGGAATCTGGCGGCGGAGATTTAAATAAGAAAAGAAAGAGGGAGTGTTTCCTGGTCATCAGAACCGATGACCGGAAGCGCTCCCTTCTGGATTTATAAGGACTCAGGCCCTGGAACTGAACAGGGGAGAGTATCCGATGTCCCTGGAAAGATCAGCAGCAAATTTCTGCACATATTCCAGCTGGACCTTTAAAAGCTCTTCGCTGTTTAAGCGGATCGTGGGGGCGATGATGCCGATGGAGCCGGCCAGTTCACCCTCTGAGTTGAAGACAGGGGCTCCGATGCCCACGGCGTCGTTGACGTATTCTCCATAGGTGATGGCGTAACCGGACTGACGGATCTTTTTTAACTCGTCACGGAGATCGCCGGCATCCACCCGGGGGAAGGCGTGGTCGTGTTCAATGATCTTTTTCACATATTCCTCAATAAAGGAGGGAGACTGGTAGGCCAGGAGCACCTTGCGGATGGCTCCGCAGTGGAGATACATCTCATAGCCAAATTCCTCCACCACCTTTATGTGGTTGGGACCGTCCACCTTTTCGATCACAAGCCCCTTGTTGCCTACGGGGATCACCAGATAGGAATCCTCCTCGGTCCTGGCAGAAAGGGCGGACAGGAGAGGATGGGCGGCATCCTGTAAACGGATCCCGTTGGCAGCGGCCTTTCCCAGAGGGATCAGCGCAGGCCCCAGACGGTATGTATGTGACCGCTCGTCGCGGATCACATATTTTTTTTCACAGAAGGTCTGGAGGATCCGGTGCACAGTGCTGGGAGGCAGATCGATGGCCTCCGCCAGTTCCGCAATGGAATAGCTGCGGTTCCTTTCCTTCAGTACCTCCAGGATCTCAATGGAGCGTAGAAGGCTCTGGATCATTTTCCGGCACCGTCCGTATCTTCTTCCACAGTGGCTGATTCTGCCGGAACCGGAGAAGCGGCTTCCTTTACGGCCTCAGCGGGTTCTTCCTGGGGAGCAGTTTCAGGGGCCGGTTCTGCGTCTTTTGGTCCCTCAGCGTTTTTTTCTTCCCCGGCCTTGCACTTTCCGGGTTCCAGCGTAATATACGTGCGCTCTTTGGCGGCGTCACAGGAAGAAGTTCCCTTTCCTGTTTCCCCAGAGGACGTTTCCTCGTCTTCGTAATCATGGAAATCTTTGTCCAGCTCATCATTGAAAGATTTATACTTCAAATAATAGGAAATACCTGCGGCGGCTGCACCGATGGCGGCCCCAAGAGCGATGAGCAGACCTGTTTTTTTCTTGGACATAGTTCATTCTCCTTTCAACCGGCATGAACGTAAACCGATATAGATTAATAATAAGCCATATTCCAGGAAAAAGGAAGGGATATTTGTAAAGAAAATGAAAAAATCCCAAAAAAATTCCATAAAATTAGCACTCGACCCTTGACAGTGCTAATAATGCGTGCTATAACATTACTTGTGAAAAGGAACAGAGATTTTGAAATGTTCTGGAATTTCAACCAATAGAAAAACATAAAGACAGAAATGGCAAGGAGGAGTCAGTAATGAAATTAGTACCATTATTTGACAGGGTTGTTTTAAAACAGTTAGTTGCAGAAGAAACGACAAAGTCCGGTATCGTGCTTCCGGGTCAGGCAAAAGAGAAACCGCAGCAGGCAGAAGTCATTGCCGTTGGACCGGGCGGAGTTGTGGATGGCAAAGAAGTTACCATGCAGGTAAAGGTTGGAGACCAGGTGATCTTCTCTAAGTACTCCGGAACTGAGGTTAAGACGGACGACGCAGAATACATCATCGTAAAACAGAACGATATTCTTGCTGTTATTGAATAAGCAGCGGCGGGAGACCGTAAGGCTGCGGCTGCTCCGGCCTGGCCGGAGAGTATATAATTTGGAGGTAATTGAATCATGGCTAAGGAAATTAAATATGGCGTAGATGCCAGAAAAGCTCTGGAAGCTGGCGTAAATAAACTTGCTGATACCGTCCGCGTGACATTAGGGCCCAAAGGAAGAAACGTGGTCCTGGATAAATCCTTCGGAACACCGCTGATCACCAACGACGGCGTGACCATCGCAAAAGAGATCGAGCTGGAAGACGCTTTTGAAAACATGGGCGCACAGATCTTAAAAGAAGTTGCCACAAAGACCAACGACGTTGCCGGTGACGGTACTACCACCGCAACCGTTCTGGCCCAGGCAATGATCAATGAGGGAATGAAGAACCTGGCAGCAGGTGCAAACCCCATTATTTTAAGAAAAGGAATGAAGAAGGCCACCGACGAGGCTGTGAAGGCCATCGCTGAGATGAGCCAGCCCATCAGCGGCAAGGCACAGATCGCAAGGGTCGCAGCAATCTCCGCTTCCAGCGATGAAGTAGGCGAGATGGTTGCAGACGCCATGGAGAAGGTGACCGGAGACGGCGTGATCACCATCGAAGAGTCCAAGACCATGAAGACCGAGCTGGATCTGGTAGAAGGAATGCAGTTCGACAGAGGCTACATTTCCGCATATATGTGCACAGATATGGAGAAAATGGAAGCCGTTCTGGACGATCCCTACATCCTGATCACAGACAAGAAGATCTCCAACATCAACGATATCCTTCCGTTACTGGAGCAGATCGTGAAGACTGGCGCAAAGCTTCTGATCATTGCTGAGGATATCGAGGGCGAGGCTCTTACGACTCTGATCGTAAACAAATTAAGAGGAACCTTCAGCGTAGTGGGCGTAAAGGCACCGGGCTACGGCGACAGAAGAAAAGAAATGTTAAAGGATATCGCGATCCTCACAGGCGGTACTGTGATCTCCGAGGAGCTGGGTCTTGACCTTAAGGATGCGACCATGGAAGAGCTGGGCCGTGCGAAATCCGTTAAAGTACAGAAAGAGAACACCATCATCGTTGACGGCCTTGGCCATAAGGAAGAGATCGCCAACCGCATCGGCCAGATCAAGGGCCAGATCGAGGAGACAAAATCTGACTTTGACAGAGAAAAGCTCCAGGAGAGACTTGCAAAGCTTTCCGGCGGCGTAGCAGTGATCCGTGTGGGCGCTGCCACAGAGACAGAAATGAAGGAAGCAAAGCTCCGTATGGAAGACGCCCTGGCAGCTACAAAGGCAGCCGTTGAAGAGGGCATCATCGCAGGCGGCGGATCTGCTTACGTTCATGCAGCAGAGAAGGTGGCAGCTGTGGTAAGCGGTCTGGAAGGTGATGAGAAGACTGGAGGAAACATCATCTTAAAGGCACTGGAGGCTCCCTTATATCATATCGTTGCCAACGCAGGCCTGGAGGGCTCCGTGATCGTCAACAAGGTAAAAGAGATGGCCACAGGCATGGGCTTTGACGCATACAAAGAAGAGTACGTTGATATGGTAGAAGCAGGGATCCTGGATCCCGCAAAGGTTACGAGAAGCGCATTACAGAACGCTACCAGCGTAGCTTCCACGCTCCTTACGACCGAATCCGTAGTAGCGAACATTAAGGAAGAAACTCCCGCTATGCCCGCCGGCGCCGGCGGAATGGGCGGAATGATGTAGTCCGCGTAAAGCATTGCAAAAAAGGCTGCAGAAACCGGCTCTGGCAAGCTTGCTTGCCAGAGGAGGCTTCGGCGGCCTTTTTTATGAGGCGCACGCCTCTATGAGCAATTTGACAGTCAGTGTCTGATCGGGAAACCAGTTCCACAGCCCAGTCAAATTGCGAATAGCAATGCTTTACCCGCCGGTACTGTTCCGGATTCCATCCTGGCAAGCTTGCCTGCCAGAGAAGGCTTCGGCGGCCTTTTTTATGAGGCGCACGCCCGGCCCTCACCCCTTTTCCATGGCCAGCCGGCTGTTCTGATACTCCCCGGACCAGGTCACGTCCCTGGCGCACCATTCCGGCGGCGTAAAGGCCACGGCGTCCTCCTCCGAGGCAAATTCCACCTCCGCCAGTATGAGGCCCTGGTACGCCCCCTCAAACACATCCAGCTCAAAGGTCAGATCCGGCCGCCCCTCCACCGGGAGAAGGTACCGCTTTTTCGTAAGGATCTGTCCGTCGGCCTTTTTTAAAAGATGCAGATAGGCCTTTTCATCCAGCGGCAGGTTATACTCCTCCCGGGCCATCAGTCCCCTGGACTTATAGGTCAGATAAAAGGAATCATCCTCCCGCCGGACCCGCACCACAGGCTCCGTGCAGAGATAAGCCTGCTCGATCATGCGGAACGGCCGGGCCTCATAGCCTTTTGGCGGGGCTGTCACAAGAAATTTACGTTCGATCTCCATAGGGCTGTCTCCTTTCCATTGGATGCCGGGAACAGGGAACGCCTGCGCCGGCACCTTCCCTCCTATTATAACACAGGATATGGCGCGGGCCCTAGAATAAGTTTTCTGTAATATAAGAAAAATGTAATAACATTCGGGCCAGAAAGATGATATAATCAAATTACAGGGAAAATAATTTTTACGAAATAAAGAAAAACGGAGGAAATGCTTATGTGGACAAGGGCAGAGCTGAAAGAAAGAGCCAAGGCGTGTCTGCGGAAATATTACTGGGCGGCCTTTGCGGTGAGCCTGGTATTCTCTCTGATCAGCGGTATCGGAAGCCCGGTTACCCAGCCGGCAGACAGCGGGTACCAGGACGATTACTATGAGGAATATGGATTTGTGGAGGGATTGGGAGACGATCTTCCAGCAGTGGTGGGAAAGATCCCTGCTGTGATCGAGAATGTCCCGGTGGGACCGGGAGTGGTCCAGACCGGCCGGATGATATACGGAGTAATGGCAGGAGTCATGATCGTATTCCTGATCCTGGCCCTGGTCCTGGGGATCTTCGTGATCCCGGTCATTGCGGTGGGTCATAACCGGTACTATATGGAAAGCCGGCTGATGGGCCGGTCGGCGGGCTTTGGAAAGCTTTT
>NZ_JAXXBR010000062.1:0-11198 GCF_037242085.1 Alitiscatomonas sp.
GTTTATGTTTTAAGGGGCAAGGAAGTGATCGAGGTCCCGGAATTAAAAGCCGGAGATATCGGAGCGGTTGCCAAGCTGGCCGTTACCCAGACCGGCGACACCATCGCCCTGCGGACGGCCCCCATCGTTTACCATAAGCCGAAGATCTCCACACCGTATACGTATATGCGCTATACAGCAAAAACAAAGGGAGACGAGGACAAGATCTCCAGCGCCCTGTCAAAGCTTATGGAAGAGGATCTGACCTTACGGGCTGTCAACGATGCGGAGAACCGCCAGAGCCTCCTTTACGGCATTGGGGACCAGCAGCTGGAGGTAGTTGTAAGCAAGCTTCTGAGCCGTTATAAGGTAGAAGTGGAGCTTTCCAAACCGAAATTTGCGTTCCGCGAGACCATCCGTAAAAAGGTAGAGGCTCCCGGAAGATATAAAAAGCAGTCTGGCGGACACGGACAGTTCGGTGACGTTAAAATGTCCTTTGAGCCCTCCGGTGACCTGGAGACACCGTATGTATTTGAGGAAAAGGTATTCGGCGGCGCTGTTCCCAAGAACTACTTCCCGGCAGTGGAAAAAGGTGTTCAGGAATGCTGCGTGAAGGGCCCGCTGGCCGCATATCCGGTGGTCGGCATCAAGGCGACTCTTCTGGACGGCTCCTACCATCCGGTGGACTCCTCCGAAATGGCCTTTAAGATGGCTGCGACCCTGGCCTTCAAGAAGGGCTTTATGGAAGCTGGTCCGGTGCTTTTAGAGCCCATCGCCTCCTTAAAGGTCGTGGTTCCGGATAAGTATACCGGCGACGTTATGGGAGACCTGAACCGCAGAAGAGGCCGTGTTCTGGGAATGAACTCCTTACACGGAGGAAAGCAGGAGATCGTAGCGGACGTGCCTGTATCGGAGCTTTATGGCTATAATACAGATCTCCGTTCCATGACCGGCGGTATTGGCGTTTATTCTTATGAATTCAGCCGTTATGAGCAGGCTCCTGGCGATGTCCAGAAAAAGGAAGTGGAAGCAAGGGCTGCAAGCCTTGATTCTTCCGAATCCTAAGATACGGAAATAAGCGGTCCCCTTCCCGGGTTTCAGAAAAACGAAGATTTTCAGAAATCCCGGGAGGGGGATTTTTGCAGAGCGTCCAGGGCCGGGAACACAGATACTGGAGTGGACGGACACAAAAAGGAGAAAAATATGTGGGAAATTTGTAAAGATTTACAGGATGAGATCGTAACCATGCGCAGGGACCTGCACCAGATCCCGGAGATCGGGGGAGACCTGCCGGAGACCAAGGCATATGTAATAAAGAAGCTGACAGAAATGGGGATCCCATTTACTGAAAATAAAAGCGACAGCGGCCTTATGGCTGAGATCCGGGGAGAAAAGCCGGGAAAGACCATTGCCCTCCGGGCCGATATGGACGCCCTGCCCATCCAGGAGGCCAATGAGGTGGAATATATCTCCCGGCATGAGGGGATCATGCACGCCTGCGGCCATGACGCCCATACGGCCATGCTCCTGGGAGCAGCCAGGGTATTGAGTGAAAATAAGGAACGGATCCCAGGCACAGTCCGCCTTTTATTCCAGACCGATGAGGAGGGCTCCAGAGGAGCGGAGCGCACCATAAAGGAAGGCGGGATCCAGGGGGCGGACGCAGTGTTCGGCACCCATATCGGGACCATACTTTCTAAAGACATTCCGTCGGGAACCATGGTATGCACGCCGGGCTGCTGTATGGCGTCCTTCGATAAATTCGTGATCCGGGTAAAGGGTAACGGCTGTCATGGCTCCACACCGGAAAAGGGCGTGGACCCCATCAATATCGCTTCCCATATTGTGATCAATCTCCAGGAGATCGTTGCCAGAGAGATCGCGGCCACGAAGCCGGCAGTGCTGACCATTGGCCATATGGAGGCCGGGTTCGCATACAATGTGATCCCATCGGAAGCTCTGATCGAGGGGACCATCCGTGCCCTGGAGGAGGACGTCCGCCAGGAACTGGCCAGACGGATCAAAGAGGTGGCGGAGGCCACGGCCAGGACCTTCCGCGGTGAAGTGGAGTATGAGATGATCTGGGGAGCTCCGCCGGTGATCAGCGATCCAGAGATGGCGGCTCTGGCAGCAGACTGTGCAAGAGAGGTGGTCGGGGAGAGCCGCGTCATCGACCGTGTGGACGCGCCCAACATGGGAGGCGAGGACTTTGCCTATTTCCTCAATCAGGTGCCGGGAGCCTTCATGTTCTTAAGCTCCTCCAACCCGGAAAAGCACACCGACATCCCCCATCATAACCCCAGGTTCAATGTGGACGAGGATGTGCTCTGGATCGGATCGGCCATGTTTGTAAAGATCGCGGAAAGATTTCTGGAAATGGAATAAAGGAACAGAGGCTGCTGCCTTATTTGCCCAGCAGCAGCTTTACGATCAGTACCACCACCACGCAGATCATCACAGGCCGGATGATCTTTGCTCCGTTTTTCACGGCAAAGCCTGCGCCGATGTAATTTCCCAGGACGTTGCATACGGCGCAGGGAATGCCGATGGCAAAGGGAACGTTTCCAGAAAGTATATAGCTGATGAGGGCGGTATAGTTGGAGACGATCAGGACCATCTTTGCATTCCCGGAGCTGGTGCGGATATCATAGTGGAACAGGAATGTAAAGAGCAGCATGGCGATGGTGCCGCCGCCGGGACCGTAAAGGCTGTCGTAAAGGCCGATGGTCATACCGGTGATCAGGGCCATGAGGATGTTCCGCGCTGTCAGAGGCTGCTCCTTTGCCGTATAGCTCCAGGCGTTTTTCACGAAGATCACCAGAACGGCGGTCAGGGGCAGCAGTACCATGAGCATGGACCGGATCTGGGCGTCGGTGAGGTAAAAAATGATCCGGGTGCCTAAAAAGGAGCAGAGGAACGAGGAAACGGCGCTGACAGCTGTGATCTTAAGATCCAGACAGCCGCTTTTAAAGTATTTATATGCGGCGGCGGTGCTTCCGAAGGCACATTGGAACTTATTGCATCCATATACGTAATACATGGGCATTCCGCACATCATATAGGCCGGCATGGCAATGAGTCCGCCGCCTCCGGCGATGGAGTCGATGAATCCGGCAACAAACAGCATGGGACAGAGCCAGATCAGATTGTGAACGTATTCCATAGCAGTAAAAATCCCCCTTGTGGTTTTGTTTTTTATCATTTGTGCCTTACCATCATAAACTGGTTCATGGAAATAGTCAAATGATTTTGGATCCATCATCAGACCGGGCTTTTGGGGGAGCAGCCTGGGACCGGAAGGAAAGGAGGCTGAAGGCGTGAGCAAAGGACAAAAGAGGATGGCCGCGATCTTTCTGTGTATCATGGGGATCGTGGGGACGCTGATGGCCTTGAAGCGGTAGGGGCTCCCGGAGGGGCCGGAACAATAAAGCACCTTCCTCCGCCGCTATGACGAAGGGAGGTGCTTTTCTGCACGGACAGCCTGATAAACTGGAATTGTCAGTTTTTATTTATTAATCTTATTAATAGTATCCACTCTAATGGCGTTCCTTAGATCAGATAAATATTTTGAAAAGTCCACTTTGTCATCTGCATAAGTTAAATTCAATGTGAATTCGTTTTCAGACCAGGTTGATATATCAGATAAATTATGTTGAATCAATGCTTCTAAGCTATCTATTGCCTTGTATATTTTTGATTCAATCGATTGCCTTTCTTCCATTTCTTTATACAGTGTTTTCATTTCCACTTGAGTAGCTTCTGGTAATGATTCAACCCATTCATTAAGCAAATTTTCTTCTGTACATTCATGCTCTTTTGTTTTCGTGAAAGCGGGAATATCTCCTGTAAAGCATTCTCCCAAATCGTGAATGATACACATTTGAATTACTTTATTCATGTCGGCATTTGGGAATTCGTTCTTCATAAAAAAAGCCATTACAGTCATCATCCAGCTATGTTCTGCCACACTTTCATGTCTTCCTTTTGATGTGTAACAATGTCTGGTTGTATCTTTCAATTTTTCTGCAATAATTAATGCATTTAATAATTCTTTTACTTCCATGTTTCCCTCCCATACAAATTCTGGTTTATTGTCCATCCTTATTTTATCATATTTGTATGCCTCCCTCAATATACAGTGAGATCAGCAAAGCTGGGAGCCATCCGTACAAAGGCAGGCAGGTGCAATGGATTCCGGCACTTGACAGAAAAACCGAAATATGATACATTAAATTCCAGTTCAAAAACTTAGAAGAGGAGCAGTAGGGACGGAATGGGATCCAGAGAGCCGCTGGGTGGTGCGAAGCGGTTTCCGTGAAATTCTGAACTCGCCTCGGAGTTGCATGCTGAAGGGGATTTTTTAGTCTCTGGGTAGGCAGAGCCGGTCCGACCGTTACCAGGAAATGAGTGCGTGAAAGCCCAGGGCCTTCACGAAATAGAGTGGTACCGCGTGTGAATCAAGCCCCACGTCTCTATGAAGGATAGAGACCTGGGGCATTTTTGTTTCACTGGGAAGTTCCGTTCCCGGCGAGGCGTATACACTGGTGATCCGTACCAAAGGAAATGGAGGAAATCGTCATGGCACAGTACAACCATGCCGCCATTGAGAAAAAATGGCGGGAAAACTGGGAAAAGAATCCCATCAACGTAAACGATGGAAAAAAAGAAAAATATTACTGCCTGGATATGTTCCCGTATCCGTCCGGCAGCGGCCTTCACGTTGGCCATTGGAGAGGCTATGTGATCTCTGATGTGTGGAGCCGTTACCAGCTTTTAAAAGGAAAATATGTGATCCATCCCATGGGCTGGGATGCCTTCGGCCTTCCGGCTGAAAACTACGCCATTAAAATGGGCGTGCATCCGGCCAAATCCACAGCCGCCAATGTGGCCAACATCAAGCGCCAGATCGGTGAGATCGCAGCCATCTATGACTGGGATATGGAGGTCAATACCACAGATCCGGCCTTCTATAAATGGACCCAGTGGATCTTTGTCCAGATGTTCAAAAAGGGCCTGGCTTATGAAAAGGAATTCCCCATCAACTGGTGCCCGTCCTGTAAGACCGGTCTGGCCAACGAGGAAGTGGTCAACGGCTGCTGCGAGCGCTGCGGAACTCCGGTGACGAAAAAGAACCTGCGTCAGTGGATGCTTAAGATCACGGCCTACGCAGACCGGCTGTTAAACGATCTGGACAAGCTGGACTGGCCGGAAAAGGTTAAAAAGATGCAGACCGAGTGGATCGGAAAATCCTACGGCGCAGAGGTGGAATTCCCTGTGGAAGGCCGGGATGAGAAGATCACAGTCTACACCACACGCCCGGATACATTACACGGGGCTACCTTCATGGTACTGGCTCCGGAGCATAAGCTGGCAAAGGACCTGGCTACTGACGAGACCCGGGAGGCCGTTGAAAAATATATTTTCGATGCTTCCATGAAATCCAACGTGGACCGTCTCCAGGATAAGGAAAAGACCGGCGTGTTCACAGGAACCTACGCCATCAACCCCTTAAACGGCGCAAAGGTCCCCATCTGGCTGTCTGATTATGTGCTGGCCGATTACGGTACCGGCGCCATCATGTGCGTACCGGCCCACGACGACCGTGACTTTGAATTTGCAAAGAAATTCAATATCCCGATCATCCAGGTCATCGCCAAGGACGGAAAAGAGATCGAAAATATGACCGAGGCCTATACGGAAGCCTCTGGTACCATGATCAATTCCGGCGACTGGAACGGCATGGAGTCCTCTGTCCTTAAAAAAGAGGCGCCGGTGATGATCGAGAAAATGGGCATCGGAAGAAAGACTGTCAACTATAAGCTCCGTGACTGGGTATTCTCCCGGCAGCGTTACTGGGGAGAGCCGATCCCCATCATCCACTGCCCCAAGTGCGGCAACGTTCCGGTTCCCGAGGACCAGCTTCCGCTGACACTGCCCGAGGTGGACAGCTACCAGCCCACAGGCACCGGGGAATCTCCTCTGGCAGCCATCGACTGGTGGGTCAACACCACGTGTCCCTGCTGCGGCGGTCCGGCCAAGAGAGAGACCAACACCATGCCCCAGTGGGCCGGTTCCTCCTGGTATTTCTTACGGTATGTGGACAGCAAAAACGATAAGGAGCTGGTATCCAGGGAGAAGGCAGACAAGTATCTTCCGGTGGATATGTACATCGGCGGCGTAGAGCATGCGGTGCTCCATCTGCTTTACTCCAGGTTCTACACCAAGTTCCTGTATGACATCGGCGTGGTGGATTTTGACGAGCCCTTTAAGAAGCTGTTCAACCAGGGTATGATCACCGGAAAGAATGGCATCAAGATGAGTAAATCCAAGGGCAATGTGGTATCTCCGGACGATCTGGTAAGAGACTACGGCTGCGATGCGCTGAGAATGTACGAGCTGTTCGTGGGTCCGCCGGAATTAGACGCCGAGTGGGATGACCGCGGCATCGAGGGCGTTTCCAAGTTCTTAAAGCGTTTCTACAACCTGGTCCTTGACAATAAGGACAAGGATGTGAAGGAAACAAAGGAGATGCTGAAGCTGCGCCATAAGCTGGTCTACGATATTGAGACCCGGTTTAACCAGTTCAGCTTAAATACAGTGATCTCCGGCTTTATGGAGTACAACAACAAGCTTTCCGAGCTGGCAAAGAAAGAGGGCGGAATCGACAAGGAGACCTTAAAGACCTTCGTGATCCTGCTGGCTCCCTTTGCTCCCCACCTGGGCGAGGAGCTGTGGAGAGAGCTTGGCGGCACAGACAGCGTATTTCATGCCACATGGCCGGAATGCGACGAGGAGGCCATGAAGGACGATGAGATCGAGATCGCTGTCCAGATCAATGGAAAGACCAGAGGCGTGATCATGGTTCCCGCCGAGATCTCCAAAGAGGAGGCCATCGCGGCAGGAAAAGAGGCTGTGAAGGATAAGCTCACAGGCACCATTGTGAAAGAGATATACGTTCCCAGAAAGATCGTAAACATTGTGCAGAAATAATTAAAAAGCATAAAGAGGGGCTGCTGCAGAATCCTTTTGCAGCGGCCTCTTTGCGTCTGTCCATGGAGGTTTATATTTTCTTATGCATAACAGGGAAAATGTTACAAAAATACTGGACTTTTTGTTAAGAAATTGTGTATAATGATTACAAAACAGAAAGATGCGAGGATGACCCATGAGTTTTTTGGAGGCGGTAAATGAGAAATACGGGGAACTGAGCCCGGTACAGAAGCGGATCGCAGATTATATGTATAAATATCCCGATGAGGCCTGCTTTTATTCGCTGCGGGAAATGGCAAACGCCCTGGGGGTCACAGAGGTGACGGTCCTCAGGTTTGCGAGAAAGCTTGGCTTTGACAGCTATGTGGATATGAAAAAGAATCTGCGGGACCATCTCCAGGCCAGGCTCCTGGGAAACGAGACTCTGAGACCTGCCAGTGCCCACAGCATGACGGGAACCAGGGAGCTGGACCATGAAGCCATGTTTAAGGAATTTGTGGCCAACGAGCTTCAGGTGCTTAAAAATACATATTCCCAGTGCGGGCTGGAGCAGGTGCTGACGGCAGTATCCCTGATCCGCCAGGCCGGCACGGTCTATGCCATTGGAAACGAGCTGGCAGCAGTGGGGACGGCGTATCTGACCCGGAGGCTCATGACCATCGGGATCCGGGTGGAGGATCTGGGGTCCCAGAGCCGCGCCCTCTACATCGATCACCTGATCCATGCAGGCCCGGAGGATGTGGCAGTGATCTTCAGTAACCCAGGGTACGCAAAGCATGTGGTGAATACAGTAAAATATCTCAATGAGAAGCGGGTGCCCCAGATCGTGATCACCGATAAGATCTCATCGCCGGTGGCTGCCTATGCAACGGTGGTGCTCACCTATGATAACCATGACCTCTATTATTACAACTCGGTCCTGGGTTTTTTCTCGCTGACCAATCTGATCGCATATTTTACAGCTGTCGGCAGCCCGGAGGATACCACCCGGCTGCGGAACCAGA
This sequence comes from Alitiscatomonas sp., assembly GCF_037242085.1. Taxonomy (NCBI): domain Bacteria; kingdom Bacillati; phylum Bacillota; class Clostridia; order Lachnospirales; family Lachnospiraceae; genus Alitiscatomonas; species Alitiscatomonas sp. The sequence continues at coordinate 7,974 of NZ_JAXXBR010000062.1, forward strand.
TCCTGGAGGCCCGGGAGAGCATCGGTACCATCTCCATGTATAAGGATTCCAGGGGAAGAGATGGAAAATAAGGCTGTTTAAAATGTGGCAATTTTGTGGTAGACAGGATTTGACAGTGACATTTCGTGGAAAGTATGGTAATATGGTCGGGATGGGAGGAGATTTTTATTTATGCATAAGCGTTTATATACATCACTTACAGCCGTGACAGCCCTGGTTTTATCTGCGGTCCTCATGGTCCCTGCTTTCGGTGCGGTGAAGGAGCAGGCAGTGGACACGATCCTTCTGGAGCCGGAGACTCTCTGGGAGGATGAGGTGCCGGTGGATCTTTCATGGAAGACCCAGCAGGATAAGGGCCGCTGGATCGACGAGATGGGCATTGCAGGCGATTCAAAAAGCCTGATCCTGGTGATCAATAACCTGGAGACGGAGAGCAGTGAGGAGATCCCTGTACAGACCCGGAACGGGAAAAGGGCCCAGTCCTCCAGCCGTGAGCTGGCTGGAAATTCCCGCCTCTTCTATTATTCCAGATGTGCGGACGGAGGCTGGAGAGAGGTTTTTGCCGTCAACTGCTATATTTCCGGAGGCTCCGGAGAGGACGAGGATATTTACGGCGTATACCGGCTGGACAGTGCCTTTGGCCTGGAAAGCGATCCGGGAAGCCTGGTTTCCTACCGCCAGTTAAGCCAGAAGGATTACTGGATCACAGATCCGGAGGATGAAGATTTTGGAGCCATTTATACGGCCGGGGAGGAAGGTCCCGGAACGAAGGAGGCCGTCCGCCTGGGTGAAATGAAGGCCTTTTCCAATTATGGGATGATCCTTAAGCCAGAGACAGAGGGAGATGCTTATCCGGCTCTGGTGGTGAACTGCCAGCAGGCCAGCACCGAGGACGATACCTTTTCGGGTATCCAGCTTTCCCAGTCCCATGTGCGTATGCTGATCCAGTCCATCGACCAGGACACCCGGATCATGATCGCCGGAGAGGTGGAGGATCTGGAGGGAATGTGATCCGGCAGGGCGCGGCCCTGGACAACGGTTAAACAGGATATTTATAAAATGGTATTGATAAGGGGATGCTGCGGAACAGGATTATACAGCCTGTTTCTGCGGCACCCCCTTTTTGTTATGCACCGGGCCTGGTTTTCTGCATCCGTCCTGCCAGCTTCCGAACGGCTTCTGCTTTTTTCCGTTCCTCGCCGGACATGCCTTCCATCAGGATCTGGATCAGCAGATCCTGTTCTTCTGCGGAAAAGGATACGTGTTCCCTGGCGGCTTTCTGGCTTGCAGACAGGAAGGCCGCCATTTTTTGATCGCCGGGAGCCGCCTCCAGCTCCTTTGCCAGGGACTGGAGGGCCGAAAGCCTGCCCGGGTCCATATGCTTTAATCTTGGATCATTTTCAAATGCTCTGCTCATAAAACCTCCTTATATTAAACCTGTCCCAGAGTCTGCATCATGAGCTGGACCGTTTCCAGCCTGGACTGGGTATCCGGCGGAAGAAGGGAGATCAGCTGGTCCATGGAAAAAGGGCTGCGGCCTCCGGCCCCGTTCCTGCTGCCCTTAAAGGATGCCGCGTTCACCAGAAGATCGATGATCTCCTGCTCGCCGGGACCGGCGTAGGGCTTTACGGCTGCCAGCATATCAGCTGGAGACGTATGGCCCTTCTCCAGGGAACAGACACTCATCATTCCGTCTCCGTTCTCATTGAAAAATTCCATGGTCCGCACCAGCTCCCTCCATTTGATGAACATGGACAGGGCCCGCTGCTGTGAGATCTCCATGTAGGGGATGGCAGCCTTCAGCATCTGCATGCGGCGGTCCCCGATGGCATAGTCCAGATCGGTCAGCATTAAATCTTTTTCATTCATTGGCAAGCCTCCTTTTACTGGTGAAAATATATGCGGCCGGAAGGGAGAAAATGACAGGAAACCGGAAGTCTGGCACGGGATCGGGGATCGGGGAATAGTATGGATAGACAGGAGGGGATCATATGTCATACAGACTTGTTATAGATGGAAACAGCGTTTACGAGATCGATGAAGACTTTGAGCGGTACAGGGAAAACCGGATGGGAGGCGGAAATGGAAAACGATCCAGGAAGCCGGAGGAAAAGGCGCAGAAGAGGGTGGACCGGGAAGACGAAGGAAAAACCGGATCCCGGTGAACGGACAGAAAAAGGCGGGCAGGACCAGCGCCCGCCCGCCTTTTGGATCTTACGGATCAGCAGCAGAAGAAGCCGCCGCCGTTTCCCCAGCCGCCGCAGCAGCAGAGAAGCAGGATAATCCAGATGCAGCTGTTGTCAAAGCCGCATCCGCAGCTTCCGCCGCATCCACAGTTATTTCCACATCCGCTATGTCCGCCGCAGCAGCAGAGAAGGATCAGGATCCAGAGAATGTTGCTGTTGCTCCCGCATCCACATCCGCAGGCCGTATTGTTGGTGTCGCATCCGCATCCGCAATTTGTAGCTGCTAAATCACTCATGTTTTAAGTCCTCCAGAGGATTATTTGTTTACACTCCTATGATATGTGGGCCTGCTTGTCATAGTTTCCTGTAATTTTGAAAATCCAGGAAAATTTGCCCGGCGTTATAATTGAGAAAGAAGGGAGGACATGATATAATGGAAACTGGTTAAACTGAACGAGGAGGCAATTCCAATGAACAAGCTGTATTATGATTCTGCGTATATAAAGGAATTTGAAGCCCAGGTCCTTTCCTGCCAGGAGGGGAAAAAGGGATGGGAGATCACCCTCTCTGCCACGGCGTTTTACCCGGAGGGCGGCGGCCAGCCGGCGGATACAGGGCTCCTGGGAAATGTCCGGGTAACGGATGTCCATGAAAAGGACGGCCAGGTGGTCCACTATACGGACGGCCCGCTGCCTGTGGGCGAGATGGTCAGAGGCGTCATCGACTGGGACCGGAGATTCCAGCATATGCAGGAGCACTCTGGAGAGCACCTGGTATCCGGCCTGATCCACCAGCGGTTCGGCTATGACAACGTGGGCTTTCATATGGGGACCGATGAGGTGACCATCGATTTCAACGGAGTTCTGGAGTGGGGGGATCTGATGGCCATTGAAGAAAAGGCCAATGGAATGATCTGGGAGAATCTGGAGATATCCGCTGTATATCCGGAAAAGGATGAGCTGGACGCCATGGAATACAGGAGCAAAAAGGAGCTGACCGGGGCGGTGCGGATCGTGTCTATTCCGGGAGGCGACGTCTG
>NZ_JAXXBR010000123.1:0-11170 GCF_037242085.1 Alitiscatomonas sp.
ACAATGAGCAGGAGGTAACAACCATGATGAATTTCAATTTTTACAATCCGACCCGTCTGCTGTTTGGAAGCGGAAAAATAGGCGAACTGGGTGCGCAGAAACTACCTGGAAAAAAAGCCCTGCTACTGATCTCGGCCGGGAAATCTGCCAAGGTCTCCGGCGCCCTGGATAAGACAGTGGAGCAGCTGAAGGCGGCCGGTGTGGAGTATGTGACCTGCGCCAACATCCGCGAAAATCCGACGAAAGAGCTGGTTATGGAGGCTGCTGAGGCAGCGAAGGCCAACGGCTGCGACTTCATTGTTGCGCTGGGCGGCGGTGCGGTGCTGGACTCCGCTGTGGCGGTGGCGGCTATGGCCACCAATCCCGGCGATCTGTGGGACTATGTAAACGGCGGCACCGGAAAAGGTCGGCCGCTGGTGAACAGACCTCTGCCGCAAGTCACTATTGCCCTCACCGCTGGTACTGGTTCGGAAATCAATAACTGGGGTGTAATCTCCAAAACCGATACCTATGAAAAAATCGGGTTCGGCGGCACGCCGGAGCTGGTGCCTGTACTGGCGGTAGTTGATCCGGAACTGATGTGCACCGTGCCCGCCCAATACACCGCCTATCAGGGGTTTGACGCCTTGTTCCACAATACCGAGGTGATGATGTCGAACGGCGCCAATATCCTCAGCGAAACCCTGGCCCTCTCCGCCATTGAGAACATCGCCAAATATCTGCCCCGTGCGGTGAAGGATGGGAACGACCTGGAGGCGAGAGAGCGTGTGGCCTACGGCAGCACCATCGCCGGTATGACGATGCAGCTCACCTCCACCACGGCCCAGCACTCCATGGAACACGCCATGAGCGCTTATCACCCCAACCTGCCCCACGGAGCCGGTCTCATCATGATCTCCGTGGAGTTCGCCCGATACTTCATTGAGCGTCATGCCTGCGACGGGCAGTTTATCAAGATGGCCCGCGCCATGGGAATTCCGGAAGCGGATAAGGCAGAGGACTTCCTCACCGCTTTGATCCAACTTCAGAAAGCCTGCGGCGTGGACGGTCTGAAAATGAGCGACTATGGTTTTGCCAAAGAGGAAGCCCTGACCCTGGCGGTCAACGCCCGTGAGACCATGGGCGGCCTGTTCCTTGCTAACCCCTGCGAACTGCCCGACAAGGCGTGCGCCGAGATTTTTGAAAGGGCGTACCGCTGAGAGCAACCCATCGGATTGGAAAACAGCAGGCAGGCGTTTCGGAGCGCCTGCCTGCCTATCAGCATGGAGAATCATTTTATGCAAATTATTGAACACCAGCAATTCGACGCGGAACGCGCACTTTACGGCAGTTCCGGGCTTACCGTGCGGAACTGCCGTTTTGACGGCCCTGCAGATGGGGAGAGTGCCCTGAAGGAGAGCCGGAATATTGTGGCGGAGCGGTGCTTTTTTAACCTCCGCTATCCATTCTGGCATAACCATAATCTGACGATCCGCGACGGAGAAATGACGGAACAGTGCCGTGCCGCCCTGTGGTACTCCGAGCAGGTCCATATTCTTAACACGAAACTGTACGGCATCAAGGCGGTGCGAGAGTGCCAGGATGTGACCATTGAGGAGTGCGATATCCGTTCTCCGGAGTTTGGATGGTCTACAGATGGCATCCGCATGACGGACAGCACCGCCCAGAGCGAATATTTCCTTATGCGGGCCAAAAATGTGGACTTCTCCCGTGTGACCTTTCAAGGGAAGTATTCGTTCCAGTACATGGAACATGGAGCTTTTGCCAACTGCCAGTTTGACACCAAAGACGCCTTCTGGCACGCCAAAAACATCGTGATCCGGGACAGTGTTGTGAAAGGGGAATATCTGGCCTGGTACTCGGACGGCCTGACCTTCCTCAACTGCAGGATCATCGGAGCACAGCCCTTCTGCTACTGCAAGAACTTAAAATTGGTCAACTGCGAAATGCTGGATACCGATTTGTGCTTTGAAAAATCCGAGGTCGAGGCCGTTATCACTACGCCTGTTATCAGCATCAAAAACCCCCGTGCCGGTACAATTACGGTTCCATCCGTAAGCGAGATCATTCTGGACGACCCTGATGCCAAAGGACAAATCAAAACAATACAACCGGGCAGCGGCGCTTGCGCCTGAGTCTGCAAAAAGGAGAAAAAACATGAGTAAGAAAGTGTTAGTCATTACTTCCAGCCTGCGGGCAAACAGCAACTCGGACGCTTTGGCCGACTCCTTTGCCGATGGCGCCAAATCCTCCGGCAACACGGTGGAGGTCATCAGCCTCAAGGACAAAAGCATCAGTTTCTGCCGTGGCTGCATGGCTTGTCAGAAAACGCAGAAGTGTGTCATTCGGGATGACGCGATTGAGATTGCGGAGAAGATCAAAAACTCTGATGTGGCGGTCTTTGCTACGCCGGTTTATTATTATGAGTTGGCCGGCCAGTTGAAAACTTTGCTGGATCGGTGCAACCCAATTTTTTCCTCAAACTATGCGTTTCGGGATGTTTACCTTTTGGCAACCGCCGCAGATGAAGATGAGAGCGCCATGGGGGGACCCGTCAAAGGTATGGAGGGCTGGGTCTCCTGCTTTGAGAAAGCCCGTCTGGCCGGAACAGTCTTTGCCGGGGGCGTGGATGGCCCAGGTGCGATTCACGGGTATACGGCCCTCCAGACAGCCTATGAAGTGGGCAAGGCAATTTGATGATGGATCGGGGGTGCCTTTATGAATGAAGTGCTCCAAACGCTACTGTCCCACCGCTCCATCCGAGCCTATCAGAATAAACCAGTAGAAGCGGACCGACTGGAGCAAATCGTAAAGGCGGTACAGGCTGCCCCGAACTGGGTGAATCTCCAGCACACATCCATAATCGTCGTGCGGAACCAGGAGCGACGGGAAAAATTTGCGGAACTTTGCGGCGGCCAACGTCATATCGCACAGGCTCCAGTTTTTCTGGTGTTCTGCGCGGATTTCTACCGTACCTGGCTGGCCTGCAAGGGAAGAGATCAGGAGTTTGACTCCGTGGTAAGCCAGATCGACAACCTCATTGTTGGGGCAAACGAGGTTGGGATCGCTCTGGGAACCGCGGTGGCCGCCGCTGAATCCTTTGGTCTGGGCACCGTACCGATTGGGGACATCCGGTTTCACGCGCTTGCGGTGATCCGGGAATTGGAGCTTCCCAGATATGTTGTCCCCATGCTCGGTTTATGCGTAGGGTATCCAGCAGAAGAACCTGGACAGAAACCTCGCCTGCCGAAAGAGGCGGTCTGCTTTGAGGAAAAATATCATCCCGACCTGAGCGGGCTGCTGAAGCAATATGACGGGCAGTATGCCACATATCTGTGGGAACGTCCCCGTAACAGCCGGATCGGGGACTGGACAGAAATGGCCGCCGACTTTTACCGGGCTCCCTACTGCCACTACCCGGAGGTACCGGAAATGCTGGCACAGCAGGGATTTCTGTCCCTAGAGTAAAGAAGCATATCTTGGATATGCTTTAGCAGCCAATCAGAGTACAGGCGCCTCAGCCGTATTCTATCTTCCAGATATGGAACGTTTGGCCTCATTTGACGGAATCAACTCCAGGGTCATGTCCTCAAACTGCTTTTCGTGGAAAATTATCCGCCATTCCACATCCTCCACCGGAGCGAAGCGCAAGGAAGAACAGGCCGCCCGGAGCTTTCCCTGTTTCTCTCCAGCCAAAGTGGATGCCGGGCCATCCACACCGCCGATAAACCCGATCACCACTGCGGACGAGGAAACCTTCGGCTGAGCCGGGGCGCAGGGGGCTTGCCTTGGCCGATCTCCGTCGTCGCAGTCCGCAAGGCTCATGACGCCGTCCGGAAGTTCCGGCGCAACAGTATAGCTCATGGCGACATAGTGCTCCGGGTACTCCGTCCCTGCCTCCGCTATACTGCTCATGTCCGCCGTCCGCGCCACATATTCCTGTACCGTCAGCGTGTGTTCTTGACCGCGGTATGAAAATGTAAAGGTGTCTCCGGGGCGGGAAACCATGAAATGCGGGCCTGGAATCGAGACGTTTTCCTGGATCATGGACACCGCAAGCGTGCGGAGTTTTGACGGCCACTTCGTCGCCCAGGGGTAACTGTAGCGCCAGATCATCCACCCGAAGTTCGTGTCCAATCCATAGTGATTCAGGACCAGTTTGCTTTCATAATCGACGGCTTCCGGCGGCAGGCAGGGGTTATAGGAGGTTCCGCAGCCGCAACGCTGGCTTAGTTTCCTTCCGTTCAACCACAATACAGAGTCAAAGTCCATCTGCATCGGATTATCCAGCTCCAGCCGCATCCGCTCATCCTCTGAAAACTCCCGGGATGCCTCATTTTCAATGCTCAGGTCCCATTTCTCCATAAATACCAGGATGTCGGACGGCTCAACCCTCATGCAGAAATCAACCACAAGTCCCTTTCCACAGACATAGACGGAGGGGATCAGCCAGTGATGGCCGGCCCATTCAAATTCTGTTTGGACAACCAGTTCTTTTCCAGGACGGGTTCTATTACAGCACTCCCAAAAGCTGCCTTCAAAATAGACGTTCCACTCCGGTGTCTGCTGCGGAGCGTCCGGGTTCATATCCGGATCGTAGAACTCCTCCGTGTATTTGATTTGACTGTAATCGAAGGAATCTTGCAGCTCCCGGAGATACTGCCAGGGATTGTTCATGGGAGTAAGGCCGGTCTGCTCCGCAATTTGAGCCAGCACCGCCCTCTGTTCCTCCGTAGCCGGATTTTCACGCAGGAATGTCTCAAACCGCTCCTGATCCCACTGCCACGCCTGTTCCAGAGCCGCGCTGTTTCCGCAGGCCAGAAGCAGCCGCAGGAAATCCGAGAAATCTGACGCCAGAGGATGCACATAATGAGGAGCCGGATTCATGGGGCTGACCGCAAAAACCATTTCGCCAAATCCCCGGATAAAACAGTAATGGATGCCGTCCACTCCGGCCCACCCTATGATCCTGGCTCCTCTGGGCTTGCAGAAATAGGTAAGGCCACCCGCCCCTTTCTCAATCTCCAGCGGCGCAAGGTCGATTCCTTTCTTCAAAAAGGCTCGATATGTGTACCGCAATGATATGGCCCCCTTTTGTTTAGAAATAGTCGGATATATAGGGCGGCTGCTGCTCAATCGCGTCCTCCAGCATGTCAATCGTCTCCCCGCCGGCGTGGATTCTCCCGATTTTGGCGAGGTAGTCCGGGCGCTTATAGCCCATCAGCATGGTCGTCATGGTCTGGATGCTGATGCTGTCGGCGCACGGCTCGGAGATCTTCACAGCCGTCCCCCTGCCGTCCTTTGATATCTTCAGCAGGAACGAGCCCTGGTTGCACTCCATGATCGGGTCCGTCATGGAGAATCGCCACTCCCGCTCCGTATCGTCCGCCTTGAAGGGATAGTCCGCGACGAACGCGGGGAAATCCACAATCCTCGCCATATAGTAGGGGGAGATGGACTCCTTGATGCTGGCGTCCTCCAGCAGGAAGGCCAGCGGCTCGTCCGTATAGGTGCTGCCCTCCACCCGGTCGATCATGGAGAAGTGGGCGGAAACAAAGTTCCACAGCCCCGTGCGGGCCTCCTCATGATTGAAAATCATGTCCTTGATATAGAACACTTCATTTTCGATCCAGTAGATGATATACCCGTCCGGCTCCTCATTCTCGTTATAGTAGATTGCCGCCATGATATCGTCCCGGTCCCAGAGCCAGTATTCGTTCCAGGCCAGCTCATCCCGGAGGATGGCTCCGTGGGTATGCTCGGCAAAGCGGGCGTAGGTCTCCTTCAGTTCCTCGCTGTCCGCCTTCACCCGGCGCACGCTGCCGGCGACCTGGTGGTTTTTCGGAAGCTGATAGTCCTTGATCTCATACGAGATCTTGTCCGAGATCAGTTCCCAGCCCTTTCGCCGGTAATAGGGGATCGAATAGGGGTAGAGATAGCAGATATACTGCTTTTTCTCCCTCATGTTTTTCAGGGCCTGCTCCAGCAGCTTGTGCATCAGGCCCATATTGGAGTATTCCGGGTAGGTCCCCACTCCCGTCAGGCCGCCCATGGAATAGGTCTTCCCAAAAACCTTGACGCGCATCGGATAGACCGCCACCTGGGAAACCAGGGTGTCGCCGTCAAACCAGCCGATCACGTCCGCTTTCTGCATGGTTGGAAATTTCGCCCGGATGATCTCCTTCTCCTGCCAGCCCACGGAACTGAGTTCCTGATCCGTCACCTGGAATACATAGCGCAGCAGGGCGTTATATTGTTCCAGATACTCATTGCCTACCGGCCGCATTTTCAAATCTTTTTTATTCATCAAGAATCACCAAATTCTCCGTTTCATACAAAATATATCCATCGTTATAGTATAGGGGAAGTTCAAATAAAAGGCAAGCCGCCCCGCGGCCCAACACAATCCCAGTTGTCTCAAAACAGGATTACGCCCCAACAAGACAGCGCCGCCAGAAATCCGGAAGCGGCCGCCTTGTTGGGGCTGTCCACAGTCGCTATTCTCATTGAGCCAAAGAGGCCGGAACCTCTGCCGCAATCAGCAGGCCGCATCATTGCCTTTCCGCCGGGACAGGCGCTTCAGGATGGCCGCCTCGATCTGATCCCCATATTTCATCCCCAGAAGAAACAGGGCTAACCCCGCTACACCAATCAAAACCATCGCCCACGGAGAGATATGAAAGGCGGCGCCGCCCAGAGCGCTGGCAAAGAGCAGTCCCCAGGGGCGGGCAAGCAGGACGATCACCGCAAAGCGGCGGAATGAGAGCGAGGACAGGCCGGCCAGGATGCACAGAAGATCGTCTGGGAAAAAGGGGAAAAGGAACGCCAGAGTGAGGAACACCGGAGCCTTGGTCTGGAGGATCTGCTGATATTTTTCAGACAGCCTCCGGCTGACAAAACGCCCGGCAAAGTCCCGGCCCAGCACCCGGGCCAACCAGAACAACAGCAGGGAACCGGCGACTACTGCGGCGAAGGTGAGGAAAAAGGAAGGCCATGTTCCAAAGAGAACACCGCCCGCGGCAGCGGTAATATTGCTGGGGATCGGAGCCAGCACGACAGAGAGAAATTGGAGCAGGAAAAAACACAGGTGGGAGTATGGCGCAAAGTCGTCAATGTAGGCCCGCAGGGATTCCTGAGAGGACGCCGCCTGGAAAAAGCCGGTGGAGTATAGGAACCATCCACCTCCGACAATCAGAAGCCCCGCTGCGGTCAGGAAGAGAATACGCTGTCTGGATTTCGTAAAAGACACCTCTTTATCGTTGAGCCGTGAAAGGCATTTTATCACACGTGAAGGGGAAAACGACAGAAACTGTCTTAACATTCTGTGAAGGAATCGTAAATAAACATGGTCAGGGTCCCGGATTTTCCCTTTGCCGCAAAGGTGTGGACGCGCTCCCCGCGGCGCTCCATGCCCCGGCGCTCATAAAACGGGTAATTGCAGGTGGTGTCTGTGAACAGGAAGAAATTGCTGATCCGCCGGTCCCTCATGTAATCCTGCGCGGCCTCAAACAGCTTCCTCCCCAGGCCGATGCCCCGGTATCTGGAATCGACTGCAAAGAACGCGATCTCCCCCTGGTACTCGGTCTGGGTGTCCTGGAGGAGCTGCCGGTCGATTTCTTCCACGCCAGAAAAGAACCTGGTGACCATACGCCCCTCTTTGGACAGGAACAGCGACGCCACGGAGAGGAGCATCCGCAGTCTGAGGCGGAGCGGGCATCTCTTCTCCCTGCGGTCTTTGACCATGATGATTCCCATCGGGACTTCATCCACCAGCGCGACCTGGGTAAAGGTCTGATTGGTGAGGCAGCTGTCTAGATAGGCCCTTGCCAGCTTCTGCGCCGTCTTGGGGGAGGCAAACTTGTCATACTGCCACGTCTCCCGGATGATCCCGATCAAGGCCGGGTGGTCTGATGTCTGGTATTCTCTCAATACGATCTGTCCATCCATTTTGTTTTCTCCATTTCTTCTTTCCAAAATCGTCTGCGGGATCTCCTGATACCGCTTCAGCACATAGTCCCGCTTTTTTGTGAACCACCGGTACTCTGTAATCAAGGCTCCGACCACAAACAGCGCACCTGCGATCAAAAGACTGTGCTGGAAGCCCGCCCATTTCAGGACACAATAGCTGATGCCGGACGAGAGCAGCGCGGCGGCCAGATAAATACCAATCGCATACTGCTCCACCTTTTGCGGCGGCAGGGTGAGAAAGAAATCGTCCCACTTTTCGGTATTGACCCCGAACTGCTTCCCCTTCAGCCAAAGGAGCAGGACAACCAGCCCCAGACCGCTCCACAGGCACAGAAGCCATTTTCCCGCGATTACGGCCAGCAGAATCACCAGCTTCAAAATACTCCCCCCTGGAATCAATAGCAGTAGCGCCGCCAGTATTTCACGGCGGACAAATCGCGGGTTCCAATCAGGTTCGAGACGAACAGCCCATCTACCATCGTATAGAAGGACATGAATACGCTCATGGCGATGGTGGGGACTGCAAATCTAAGAATGTTTGTCAGGGTGGCGGGGCTGCTGTATGCAATTTTATTCTGCACGAAAATTCCTCCTGCTTCTTGTCATAGTTACCGGCATGGAGTATCATAATCCGTACAGTTACCGGACGGTCAAGGGGGTTTTTGAAAAATGTCGCGGGAAAAACCGAAGCTGTTTACCATCGGCCAGTTTGCCGCTCTGCATGAGATCAACAAAAAGACGCTCATGTGGTATGATGAGATCGGGCTGTTCAAGCCTGCGTTTATCCACGAAGAAAATGGGTACCGGCTATACAGCTATTACCAGAGTACGGAGCTGGAGGTGATCCTGCTGCTCCGGGACATGAACGTGCCCATCCGGGATATTCAGGAATTTATGAAAAACAGGTCCGCTGGGAGCATGGCGGACCTGCTCCGGGATAAAATCACAGAACTGGACCGGACGATCCAGGGGCTGAAGGCCGTCCGGTCAAAACTGTGCAGCCGCCGCCGGGAGATGACCGAACTTTTGGACCTGGACCTCTCCGAGATCTCCCTCATTGAGCGGGAACCGCAGTATCTGGCGACGGTGCAAACATCACCGGAAAAGTCCCTGGAGGATGAGATTGAGCTGATTCTTGAGCAGACCAAGAAATATCAGCTTCCGCGTATGTACCAGACTCCCTACGGCTCCATGCTCCCGGTGGAAAACCTCCTGGCCCGGAGGTTTGAGGACTACTCCAAGCTGTTTATCGAACTGCCGGACACGCAGAACAGGATGGGACTCCACAGGCGCCCCGGCGGGGTCTATTTGCGGGCATTCTGCATTGGGAATTGGGACAGGCTGCCTGCCCGCTATGAAGCAATCCTCCGCTACGCAGAGCAGCACCATTTACAGTTCTCCGGCTATGCCTATGAGATTGGGATCAATGAACTGGTAATCGACAGAATCGAGGACTATATTACAAAAATTGAAATCCCGGTTTTGAATTTTAATTGACAACAAAAAGGCCAGAGTGCAGCAATCTGAAAAGATCACCGTTCCCTGGCCTCTTCATACTCTATTCGCCGGACTATGCGTTTTATGCCGCAATTTTATACCCAGTTTATTTTCCAAAGAACGCTGCAATTTCCTTCATCCGAGCCACTTGCTGAACATGGAAGGGGCAGCGATTGTCACAATGACCACACCCTATACAGTCTGTGGCGTGCTTCTCCAGCTTGCCATAGTGATCTTCCGCCATAGGGTCTCCGATTTTAGCCAGGTCATAGTATTTATTGACCAAGCCAATATTAAGCCCCGCCGGGCAAGGGGCACAGTGGTTGCAATATACGCAGGTCCCTGTAGCATCCCCGGGGGTGAAAGTGCCCAGGATGGAGTAATCCCGCTCCTCCGGCGAGGCGTCTATCCATGCCAGGGCGTCCTTCATATCCTGGAGATTTCGGATGCCGGGCAGAACCGTAAGCACGCCGGGCTTGTCCAAAGCGTACTGGATACACTGGATTTTGGTGAGCGCCTTGCCGAAAGGAGATGTTTTTGCATTCAGCAGCTGGCCGGCGGAAAAGGGCTTCATCACAGAAATACCGATGCTCTCCGCCTCACAGCGGCGATAAAGTTCTATCCGTTCTCTCACACTGCCGATAGCAAATTCTCCGTGCTGGTAATCATAAGATGGGTTGATTGAGAACATCATCTGTTCCACAAGGCCTGTATCCAGGATTTTCTGGGCCAGGCCGGGCGTGTGCGTGCTCAGACCGATGTGCCGCACAGTCCCGTTTTTCTTCATGTCCAGCAGATAGTCCAGTACGCCGTTTTTCTGATAGGCAGCCCAGTCCCGTTCCTCATCCAGACAGTGAATCATGCCGAAGTCGATGTAGTCTGTTTTGAGTTCTTTTAACTGCCAGTCCACTTGGCGCTTTACCGTGTCCAGATCCGTGGTCCAGCCATACTCGCCAGTCTCATAGTTGGCGCCAAAATGGATCTGGTAGAACAGCTCCTTCCGCACGGCCCCCAGAGCCGCTCCCGCGTAGGGAAAGGTTCTGGCGCCAGCGGTGGCGAAATCCAAATAGTTAGCGCCGTGCTCATAAGCATAGACCAGAGCTTGGACGGCCTCTTTCTCTGTAGTATCAAAAATGGGGCCAGTGCCGATACCGATCACACTGATCTTATCACCCGTCTTGGGGTGAATGCGGTATTCCATAATGTTTTTCCTCCCGTAAAAATGCCCCGCCATGCAGCTTTCGACGGTGGGCGCTGTTTTGCACAAGTCAGCCTGCGGCCGGTTTTCCCAGAAGAAGTTCTCCTGTTTACTCAAAGGGGGCGGCACCAGTCCGGCCGCAGAGCCTCTCAGTTGTTTCCCGCAGACCGTTCCAATGAAACAGTCATATTTCCAATTCCCTTTCGTTTTACCTGCTGCTCTCAGTGGAACGACCGCAGGAGCCTTGCGATAAATGTCTTTACAATCTCATACACGGAATAATCGATATGGTTCACATGAGCCAATTTCATGGCCTCCAGCTGCTTTTCTGTGTGTGAGGTGTAGGGATAGATACCGAACAGGAAAGGAAAGAAGGCATAGATAAAATTCTGAATATCCCCCGGCGTCATGCCGGGGAAGAATTTTTCCAGGCAGCAGGTGACGGCACGCAGTATTTAATACTTCAAAGAAATAATAATTATTCTGTATTGAAGCATTCAAATCAAC
>NZ_JAXXBR010000096.1:0-65954 GCF_037242085.1 Alitiscatomonas sp.
GTAAAAGAATACGGCGCTGTCGGTCAGGGGAAAATCATAGTCATTTCTGATATAGCCGGAAAGCTTTCCCTCGAACAGCCTCAGATCTCCTTCGATCCTTCCGGGAAACGTCCGTTCTCCCCTGGATTCCAGCTTAAAATACCGGGGATCGAAGGCCCTGGACCGGCTGGCTGAAAGGACTGCCGCATCCTCCTCCCGGGCGATCCTCACATCTGCCGCCTGTTTTCCGTCAAAGGCCTGGACCGGCTGCTCCTCATACTGGCTGGATCTGGTCAGGGGAGTGATGGAATACTCCGCAGGCACCCGCAGGGAAAAGGGACGGCTGTCCGGCGTCCGCACATCTAAAAAGGTGGTCTCCTCCACCGTGTCCCCGGAGGTATCCAGCACCGTAGCCAGGGTATAAAATTCCGACGTGAACCGGGTCCCCGTTCCCAGCAGATAGATGACCGCTGAGGCCGCCGCCGAAGCTATGACCACAGAAATTCCGTAGTACCGGCTCAGGTCCTTCTTTTTCAGATACAGGTAAAGCCCCGGCCCTGCCGCCAGGATATAGACGGCTGTCACTGCCATATAAAGCGGGATCCTGGGCAGCCGGTCCACACTGCCGGTGCTCACCAGGCTCTGGGCGCTCCAGTAGTCGTCGTTCCTTCCATAGGAGCTGTAATAGTAAAGCTGGGAGACAGCCTCCTGGCCCAGGGTCTTTGTCAGGATCTCCGCCACATAGCCGGGGGTCTTTTCTGCAAACCCGCGGATCTCCCCCAGATCATAGGAAAAAAATCCCATTTTTCCCTTCCCGCGCCGGATCACCGTTAAAAGAGGGATATCGTCTCCTTCCATGACCACTCTTCCGCCGGGCACAGAAAGCTCAGCGCACATCAGCTCCACCTGGGCATCCTCCGGGGAATCCTGGGCGTATTCCACCCCCAGGCCCACTTTCTTTTTTTCATATCCCCGGATCCGGACTCCGCCCAGATCTTCGGAAAATCCCCCCAGGACCTTCTCTGCTTCCTGGCCTGTGCCCAGCAGGAGGGTCCCGCCCCGTTCCACCCACTGAAGGATGGCTGTCCTCTGGTCCTCGGTGAGACTTTCCGTAGAAAAGCCGTTGATCAGAAGGATATCCAGAAGCTCCAGTCCCCTGGCGTCGGAGGGCAGGGCCTTCTGGTCCAGGAGGACCAGCCGGGAATCCACCATGCCGTATTCCAGGTGGACGCCGTCAAAGTATGAGAGCTCCTCTTCCTCTCCTGCCAGGCCTCCGATCAGCAGCCTACCCATGTCCCGGGACACATCAAAGGAAAGAGAACAGGAATCCACCTCTTTTCCCCCCTGGTCGCAGAGGGCCACATGGATCCCGCTGCTCTTCTGCCCCAGGGGGATATAGATCTCCTTTTTTTCCGTCTCCGCCAGCTTCACAGAAACCGGGAAGCTGTACTGATAGACCTCATCGCTGTTATCCGGCGTGCTCTCCAGGGTCTTTACGTTCACTGTACCGTTAAAGGGCGTCTCCGACTGGCCGTAAAAAGTAATAACAAGGGGGATATGGCTCCCAAACTTTCCCATATCCCCATAGACTGTGGAAACCTCCATGGATACCGGCGCTCCGTCTCCCGCCCATGCCGGGCTTCCTGGAAGCAGGAGCGCAAAAACCAGTGCAAGGAACACTCTGACGCTTCTTTTTCCCATATGATTCATCCTATCGCTCTGAAATTTTCTCTGTTCACATCAAAATCGATCTTCAGCTTTACCTGGAACACCGTACCGTTTAAGTCGCTGGTGACGGAAATGGTCCCTCCATGCATATCCACAATATTTTTTACAATGGCCAGCCCCAAGCCCGTTCCTCCCGTGGCTGTGGATCGTGACTGCTCCACCCGGTAAAATTTATTGAAGATCAGATGCAGCTCTCCCTCCGGGATCACATAGCCGAAGTTTACCACAGAAACGGATACCACTTCTTCCTCTGCCTCGATCTTTACCAGTACCTTCTTTCCCTCGGCCCCGTATTTGATGGCATTGTTGATCAGGTTGTCAAACAGCCGGGCCAGGAGATTTCCATCGGCGGTGATCTCCAGGGACGGCACATTGCTGGTCAGTTCATAGGTAAGCCCCTTATCGGCAAAGCTGGGATAAAACTCCTCCAGAAGCTGTCCCAGGAGCTTTACGATGTCCACCCGGCCCACGTGCATGGCAATCTTGCCGCAGTTCATCTTCGTAAAGCCGAATAAGTCCTCGATGAGCTTTTCCAGGCGCTTGGCCTTTGTATAGGCGATGTCGATGTATTTCTGCCGCATCTCCTCCTCCATGGGCATGCCCCTGGAAAGCAGCTCCAGGTAGCCGATGATGGAGGTCAGCGGCGTCCGGAGGTCATGGGCCACGTTGGTGATCAGCTCATTTTTCGTCCGCTCCGATTCCCGTTCCTTATCCATCAGCTCCCGGATATCGGCCTCCATCCGGTTTAAGCTGGCCGCCATCATGGCAAACTCATCGTCTCCCTCCACCTCCACCTGGATATTCAGATCTCCCTCGGAGATGTTCTGGATGGCTGCTGCGATCTTTCCTATGTACCGGATGGACTTTCTCTGCAAAAGCAGGAAGGTCAGGGAAAAGATCCCGATGCCGGCGATCACATAAAGGATCGTGGTGGCAGTCCCCATCCGGAAGATCTTAAGGGCAGGGGAAAGGCTTCCCCGGGTCTTTTCCAGATAATTGACGATCATATCCACGTTGGCGATCAGAAAGATCTCCACCAGACATGCCACCAGGGTGCTGTACAGGATATTGACCAGGACCTGTCCGTAAAACCGTCTGCTGAAATCACTTTTCAATTTTATAACCCACCCCCCAGACTGTGGTGATGATCTTATTCTGTCTGGTATCCTCCTTCATTTTTCCGCGGAGACGGCGGATATGTACCATGACCGTATTATTGGCCTCGTATACCTTCTCATTCCATACCTTTTCAAAGATCTCGTCGGTGCTGAACACCCGGCCTGGATTGGAGGCCAGGAGATAAAGGATATCGAACTCGATGGGCGTCAGCTTGATCTCCTCTCCGTATACCACCACCTTGTGGTTGTCCTTATTGATGGAGAGCCCCTTGATATTGATCTCGTTTTTGGCAGCCTGGCCGGTATTCCGGTTGGGATTTAGCTGGGTATACCGTCTCAGCTGGGATTTTACCCTGGCTGTCAGCTCCAGCGGGTTAAAGGGCTTCACCACATAGTCGTCCGCCCCGGTCCCCAGGCCCAGGATCTTATCCAGATCCGTGGACTTGGCACTCAGCATGATGATCGGGATATTGTTGGTCTCCCGGATCTTCCGGCACATCTCCAGTCCGTCCATCCCCGGCATCATGATATCCAGGAGCACCAGGTGGATCTCCTCCTTTTCCAGGATCTCCAGTCCGTCCAGGGCATTGTTGGCCTTAAATACTTTATATCCGTCGCTGACCAGGTAGATCTCCACCAGGTCCGCGATCTCTTTTTCATCATCCACAACGAGAATATTGATCTGATCCATGAAACATCCTCCTCTGTCCGTAATATATGTACCATCATACCATACTTTGCCCACTTTTGCCTTACTTTTTTATGGAAAAAAACGGGAAGGGGCCTATGGCTCCTTCCCATCTCCATGACGGATCTCCTCAATCTCCCTGGCCAGCTCCTTTACGCTGTTTATCAGGGAATCGAAGGCCCCGTATTCATAAAATTTAATAAAGATCAGTCCCACCGGAACGGCCAGGATCATACCGGCCAGTCCCCGGAGCCTGTATCCCAGGAACAGGAAAAACAGGGTGGTCAGAGGCGGAAGCCCCATACTGTCCCCCACGATCTTGGGCTGGATGATCTGCCGGACCGCCTGGGACAGGACGTAAAGCAGTCCCAGGCCGGCCGCATAGGCAAAATCCCCGGTAAACAGCTTCACCGCAGCCCAGGGGATCAGCACCGTTCCTGTGCCGAACATGGGCAGGAAATCCAGAATGGCAATGGCCACCGCCAGGACCGCCCAGTAATGGACGCCCAGGAGCATAAGACCTCCCATGAGCACCAGGGCCACCACGAACATGATCTTGAACTGGGCCATGAAGTAGCCGCCGATGACCTTCCTGACGTCCTTCTTTATAAGTCCCGCATACCGCTTCACCGCCCCCGGCATCACTTCCTTTATCCTCTGGACGATCACATCATGCTCCGCCAGGAACAGATAGGAGGACAGAAGGACCACAATGGTATGGACCAGCACATCCGGCAGGGTCCTGGCCACAGCTCCTCCGGCAGAGGCCGCCAGGTCCTGGAGAAAGCCGCCGATGTACGCTCCCAGCTGCTCGATGACCTGGCCGAAGGAGTCCTTCACCTCCGGAGGCAGGAACGTAAGGACCTGCTCCAGCTCCGCATAGGCTTCGGCCACATCCTCCTGGACCTCCGCATAAAGCCCCGGAAGGGCCCGCACGAACAGCACCATCTCCTTAAGCCCCCGGCTTCCCAGGAAATACAGGCCAAAGATCACCAGAGCCAGAACCCCCACGATCAGGACCATGGAGCTGTGCCGCCTGACGATCCGTATCTTTTTTTCCAGGAACCGCACCAGGGGATTGGCGATCATGGCCACCACCCAGCCGATCACAAACGGTATGAAGAAACCAAGAAGCCGCGGTCCCCAGACACAGATCAGGTAGATGGTCATAAGGGGAACCGCAATGTTTAAAAAGATCCTCGCATATTTTCTGATATCCATTTCCTCCTCCATGAGGACCTGCGTCTGCCCTCTACTTTAACAGACCATATTCCCTGGCGATCTCCCGGAACGCCGGAAGGGAGCGCTCGATCTGCTCATGGGATACGCAGTAAGCGATCCGCACATAGCCCGGGCAGGCAAAGGAGCTGCCGGGGACCATCAGGACGTGATGCTTCTTTGCGGTCTCACAGAATTCCTTTTCATCCGCTACCGGAGACTTGACAAACAGGTAAAACGCGCCGTCGGGCTTTGCACAGGTAAAGCCGTCCTCCTTTAACGCATGGTACAAAAGATCCCGGTTCTTCTCGTAGGCCTCCACGTTGACGGTCACCTTGTGCCGGATACAGTACTGGATCACCTTCTGGATCAGGGACGGGGCGTTGACGCAGCCCAGGACCCGGTTGGCGATGGAGGCGGCAGTGATCAGCTCCCCGCTCTCATCCACCTCATCGGGGATCACCAGGTAGCCGATGCGCTCGCCGGGGATGGAAAGGGATTTGCTGTAAGAATACCCCACCACCGTATTATGGTAATACTTTGTCACATAGGGGACCTCCACCCCGTAGGCCAGCTCCCGGTAGGGCTCGTCGGAGATCAGAAGGATGGAGATGCCAAACTCCTTTTCCTTCTTCTCCAGGATAGCCGCCAGGGCCTTTATGGTATCCTCGCCATACACAACTCCTGTGGGATTATTGGGGTTATTGATGATGACGGCCTTGGTCCTTTTTGTGATCTTCTCCTCAAACTCATCCAGCTTTGGCATAAAGGTCTCTGTATCCGGGGAGATCCGCACCACTTCTCCGTCATAATTCCTCACATAGCCGTCGTACTCCACAAAGTACGGGGCGAATACGATCACCTGGTCTCCAGGGTTTAAGATGCTCTTTAAGATCACATTGAGGCCGCTTGCAGCTCCCACGGTCATGATCAGGTTTTTCTCAGAAAAACTGGTGCCGAACCGCTCATTGATGGACTGGGCGATGGTCTGGCGCACATCCTCAAAGCCGGCGTTGCTCATATAGCCGTGAAGGGCATTGAACGCCTCCTCTTTCACGATCTCCAGGATGGCCTCATTGACCTCCGGAACCGGCACATTGGGATTTCCCAGACTGAAATCGTATACGTTTTCCGCCCCATAGACGGCGGCCATTTTCTTTCCTTCCTCAAACATGGCGCGGATCGCGGAATTGTTCGCCATGAACGGCTTCATTTTTTCTGATACCATTTTCATTTCCTCCATCGTTTTCTTATTGTCCCCCAGATAAAACAGCCTTCCCCTTTTATGTCCTTTCCCCGGCTCCTGCCAGCCGCTTTATGAGCTCCACCCAGACCATCGCCGCTCCCGTGGCTGCAAAATAAAACCAGGTGGCCGGATTGGAATACCAGGTGGTAAAAAATGACAGCATGAAATAAAGCGCCGCCTGGGAATAAAAAAGCTGCCAGAACGGATTCTCTGCCCTCTCTGCCCGGTCCATGAGCCATGCGGCAAAAAGCCCCAGGACCGCCGAGAAAAGGAACACGCCTACAACGCCAAAATCGTAATAGGCATCATAAAACAGCGTCACCGTCGTCAGCTCCTCCTTGGTGGTGTAGATGGGAAAATCCACCAGCTCGGGCTTTATGAACTTAAGCCCCGTTAAGGCCCATAAGGGAAACAGGCTCTTAAGCCCCATGGAATGGGCCGGGAGCTCTGTCACCAGACAGTTGAAATTATCATAATTATTGGCAATGTACATATACGGCTGGGTGATAAAAATAGGCGTCGCCGGGTCCTTCATCTCAAAAATACCGTTGAGATACGCCACATCGTGGCTCCTGGCAACAGTCAGGATCACATAGAGCGGCAGCAGCGCCGCAGCCGCTCCGAACAGATACCGCAGCCGCTTCTTTCCCGAGACCTGCATAAAAGTCAGCACCGCCAGGATCACCGAAAAAATCAGCTGGAACCGGGACACGCAGAGCACAGGGACCAGAAGGGATGCTGCCGCAGCCAGAAGCACCAGGACCGCCTGCCAGCGCTTCTTTACGCCTCCGCGCAGAAACCAGATCACTGCCATGGACGGTACCAGCACGCAGGAAACGGTGAAATAGTGGACGCCGGATATGTGGAAATGGGAGTAGGCATGGGGCACTCCCCGCAGGAAGAACGGCACATAGCCCAGGACCGCTGCCTCCAGAAGAAAAGCGGCCCAGGACACAGCCGTCAGAAGAAGGATGGCCGTGAGCATACCAAAGCTCCCGGCAGCCTCTGTTCCTTCAGATACGGCTTCCACGCCCTTCCTCCTGGCCTTTTCCTCTCTTTTATCCTTGCCCTCTTCCCGTTTTTTCCGGATCCGGGCCTCTGCCATTCCAAACACACTCCAGAAAGCGGCCAGGGCTATGAAAAAACTGGCCCAGGTCACCGGGTCCCAGTCGGTCTGGAGCCGGCTCAGCTTAAAGCAGGAGATCCCTTCCCCTCCTACCCAGAACAGGGAAAACAGGGCCCGGAGATGGAGCGGGTTCCCGCTCCGCCTGTAATCATAAAAATACAGATACAGGGCTGCCAGGATCAGACTCATTCCCGACATATAGTAATGGGCGCTGGATGCAAAAAGCACACCGGCGCCATAAAGGATCAGATAAACTACCATATCCAGTTATTCTCCCAGGCCGCTTTCCACCAGGGCGACCATGTCCGCCAGGGCCTTTTCCTCATCCGGCCCCTCGCAGATAAACGTAATCTCATCCCCGCTTTTCACGCAGGCCCCAAGAACACTTAAAACGCTCTTGGCATTGGCTGTGCTGGTACCAAACTGAAATTTCACCGAGGACTGGTACCGCAGGGCTTCCTTGCACAGAATCCCCGCCGGCCTGAGGTGAAGGCCGGTGGGATTTTTGATCGTAACTCTTTGCTTTACCATATTGTAACTATACTCCATTTTTCATAAGATGCCGTGTCTTTACCGGTTTTCCTGCGCAGAAGAGGATTCCTCCGCCGGATGGACCTCTGCGCGGCGGCTCTCCTCCGTCTCATGGGAGGCGGCTGTTCCGGATACCTCCGTTCCATCCTGGGCTCCGGAAGCGTCGTTTGTCTCACCGGCTCCCGTACTGGTCTCCGCCGCAGTCTCTTCCGCCGTGCCGGATGAAGGTGCGCTTTCCGTTGCCTCGGGGACCTTCATCACCTGGATGCTGCAGGAGGAGATATCCAGGACCCTGTATACCCGGTCCAGATCCAGCTTCAGCACCACCTTCGCCTCATGGATCCCCTCGCCCATGGAGGAAACATCCACCTGGATGTCCGCGGAATCCAGAGTAAGGCTGTCCAGCTCCTCAGCCAGGGCCTCGATACGGATATTCACCGTATCCGGCTCCGCCCGGTAGATATAATCATCGTTTTCCCCTGTAAAGGAGGCATCGTTGACCTCCACCGTATAAACACGTTCCTTTAACTGCTCCACAGTCAGGGTCACATTGATCTCGTGGCGGCCCGTACCGGCCAGGGAAACTCCCACCGGCAGATACTCGTTGATATCGATGGTCCGCACCATATTTGTCCTGGCTCCGTCCAGGTTCAGGCTTTCACCAGGGATCGTAATGGTATTTAAGGAAGCCAGCACCGATTTCAGGCCGATGACAGGAACGCTCTTCACATCACATTCCACGCCCGTGAACCGGTATCCGTCGGCCACCTGTCCGGAAACCTCGAAATCCAGCAGCAGGCTCTTTACCTTGAGGACCGGCATGGAGTAGGATACCGATTCACAGTCCACCTCCACCCGCTGGTCCAGAACGATCTTATTGCCATTGGCGTCGTAGAACTGGGGCGATGCCGTCCCCTCTGCGTCCATGGTCAGGCCATCCAGGGAGATCTCGATCCCCACGCTGCTGATCTGGCCGATGGTGGATTCCGGCCCCTCCACATATAAATGATCCGGAGACAGCACCACATCTCCCGCTTCGTATCCTTCCTCCAGGTCTCCCGCGTAGGAAACGTTGATATCGAACCGCTTCTTCTGTAAGGGCTCCGTCTCGATCTTGATGGTGGATACCCGGCTCACGGGGGCTGACAGCAGGTATTCGCTGTGGTTCAGCACCTCCACCTTTACAGGGATGGAGCCTGTAACAGACCAGAGATCCGTCATATCCGCATAGGCTCTGAAGTCTGCCGGACGGATCCGGTGGGCATTGGTCGTTTTTACCTCATACGACACGGTGGTCGTCTTTTTTCCTATGATCTCATACGTTAAGCCGCTGGCTTCCAGTACTTCTCCGTTGACGATCTCCACCGGAACCTCCACCGTGCTGGTCATCACCGGATCGGCCACATTGACGACGCCCAGCCACACCAGAAAGGCACATAAGACCGACAAAAGCTTCAGTCCCCAGCGCTTATTCTGCTTTTCTTTCATTTTTATGTCTTCCCTTCCATAACCGGAACCGTCCTGCCCCAGTATCCTCTCCCTTTTCCACGGAAATGGCCTGGCGCAGGGTTTCCTGATCGCTGATCCTTGTGAGCTGTCCGTCACGGGCCAGGGACACGCGGCCTGTCTCCTCAGACACCACCACCGTCAGGCTGTCCGAGGTCTCGCTGATCCCCAGGGCCGCACGGTGACGGGTTCCCAGGTCCTTGCTGATGCTCAGATTATCCGACAGCGGCAGATAACAGGTGGCCGCCGTCACCCGGTTTCCCCGGATGATCACCGCACCGTCGTGCAGCGGTGTATTATGTTCAAAGATATTGATCAGAAGCTGGCTGGTGACGATGCCGTCCACCTCGATCCCGGTCCTCTCGATCTCCGAAAGGGGAGTTTCCCTCTCAATAACGATCAGCGCTCCCGTCTTTACCTTTCCCATCTCATAAGCAGCCCGGACGATCTCGTTGACAGTCTTGTCCGTATAGCCCTCCGGTCCTCTCACATCCTCTGAAGAAAACAGCTCTGTGATGATATTTTTGCTTCCCAGCTGCTCCAGGGCCTTCCGGAGCTCCGGCTGGAAGATGATCAGAAGAGCGATCAGGGCTAACTGGCCCATATGGTTGATCATCCAGGTAATGGTATTTAACCTGAGAAGGGACGCCCCCAGGTAAAAGGCCAGGATCATCAGGCCGCCCTTCAACAGCACCCAGGCTCTGGTATTCTGGACCCAGATCAGGATCTCGTATATAAGGAAAGAGATAATCAGAATTTCAAACAGGTTTCCCAGAGTGATCTTTGGTATGAACGCCAGCCAGGAATATATGCGTCCAAGAAATTCTGTCATACTTTCACCTCCATCCCAGTTTTATTTGTTTAATTGGATTTTTCGTGTCTGGAAGATTTTCTCGAAGAGATCCGGTGTACCTTCACATCCGGCTGGGAGACGGTGATCTTCGGCACCGCCTTCACATAATAATAGTAGTCGTCGTCCTGGTACTGTAAATATTCCGTCCTGGTGTAATCCACCGCAAACACGAAAAACTGGTAGACCAGAGCCAGGACCACAGACACCAGGATCCCCAGGATCATGGGACCGATGGCGACCGGCAGGTTAAAATAAAAGTCCCCGATGAAGATCACCACCAGCTGGGTGATCACTCCGGCGATGATGGCAATGGACCAGGAATAATCCACCGACAGATTTCTGATCAGGAACACCACCAGAACACCGGCCGCAAAGGCCGCCACCATGACCCACATCAGCTGGTTCCCAAAAAGGCTCTGGACAATGACGATGAACCGCTCCGCCATTTCTGACATGGTGCTGCCTGCCAGTACGCCGGCGTTCTGCTTCAGATACATCATAATATAATAAATGCATACGCCGCAGCTCACAGGAACAATGGATACCAGGCTGCCGGAAAGGCCCACGAACAGAGGGATCACATAGGGGACCTTTAAGAAAAACATCATGGGCGTCAGAAGCAGGAGATAGCCGTCTCCCGGCCGAAAACCATAATAGAGCATCATGACCACCAGCATAAATACGGCAATGATCAGCGCCGCCTCCAGGGATACCTGGGAAACGTGGGCGATCAGAAAGCAGCCGGCAAAAAATGCTGTGACTCCGCAGGGCACCGCCGCTGCCACCAGTCCCATCACCACCGGCACCAGGGGATTTTTAAGCCTGGCCATGAAGCCCACATTGGAGCTGATCAGAAAGAAGGCCAAAGCCCCCAGCAGGAACTTCACCGCCGGGATCATATACCGGTTGTATTTTCCATATAGCTGCTTTAATTTTTCTTTAAATACCAAAAGGCCCATCATACGCGCCGTTCCTCCTCATTTTCTCCCTGTACAGAGGGAGCTTCATATTTTTTCTCCAGACGGCGCAGCTTGGCCTGATAGATCTTCATGCCTTTGCTGGCACGCTCGTACCGTCGGGAATAGATCCAGTAAGTGACAGCCAGATAGACCAGAAGCCCGCCGGCATAGAATAAGGCCACATGCTTTGCCGACGCCAGGAGCGCGGTCACATCCATGGTGCTCATAATGTCCTCCATCTGATAGAGGACCCAGAGGGCCAGGCACAGCATACTGGAAAACGTGTAAAAAATGAAGGAGCGGATCATACGGCCTCCGACATAATCGCTCTTAAAATACCGGCTGGCAGGAAGGATGTCCCTCCCGGCCTTTTTTTCAAACATGGCGATCCCTGTCATGATCCGGATCTTTTCTTCGTTCAGCATATGGTTCTCCTTATCCTTTCTGCGAAACGGCGCAGGGCTGCGCCGCCTCACAGATAATATATCACAATTTCTTCCTGTTGGCGAGCAGTTCCCATTTTCTTATGGAAATGTTAAGGATTTTGACAAAAATCAGCCGTTCACCGAATCCGTAAAGCGCAGGAACGCGGCTCTTCCCTCTCCGGTCCGCTTATAAACGCCGGCGTCCTCCAGGACCTCTGCGAAAACGCGTCCTACCTCGGTCTTTAAAATATCCATCACATTCTCTTCTGTCACCGTTTTATATTTGGGAAGGAACTCCTCTACCCAGTCGGCGTGCTTCGCAATGGTCTCGCTGCTGCGGATATCCTTTCCTTCCG
Organism: Alitiscatomonas sp.; assembly: GCF_037242085.1. Taxonomy (NCBI): domain Bacteria; kingdom Bacillati; phylum Bacillota; class Clostridia; order Lachnospirales; family Lachnospiraceae; genus Alitiscatomonas; species Alitiscatomonas sp. Next base: position 11,734 of record NZ_JAXXBR010000096.1, read on the forward strand.
TCATATAGCCAGCCAGAAGGGCCAGCTCCTCCTTTAACCGGGCCGGGAGCACTGCCAGTCCCATGACCTCGATGAGGCCGATGTTCTCTTTTTTGATGTGATGCAGCCTTTCATGGGGATGGTAAACGCCCAGGGGATGCTCTTTGGTAGTGATATTGTTCCTCAGCACCAGGTCCATCTCAAACCGGCCGTCCCGCATCCGGGCAATGGGAGTGATCGTATTGTGGGGCTCTCCATCTGTCTCTGCAAAGATAAAGGCCGCCTCATCCGTATACCCGCGCCATGCCTTTAGGATCTTATCCGCCAGGTCCACGATCCGCCCGCTGTCCGTCCCGTTTAAGCGGATCACGGACATAGGCCACTTGACGATCCCTGCCTTCACGTCCTCAAAGCCCTTAAACTCCAGTTCCTTCTCCACCGGGGCCTTGGCCATGGCAAACTCATAGCAGCCTCCCTGGAAATGGTCATGGGTCAGGATGGAGCCTCCCACGATGGGAAGGTCGGCATTGGAGCCCAGGAAATAGTGGGGGAACTGCTTTACAAAATCAAACAGCTTCACAAAGGTGCTCCTGTCGATCTTCATGGGCACATGCTTCTGATTGAACACGATGCAGTGCTCATTATAATACACATAGGGAGAATACTGGAAGCCGAACTCCTCTCTGCCCATGGTCAAGGAGATGATCCGGTGGTTGTCCCGGGCCGGATGGTCTGCCCGCCCGGCATAGCCCACGTTCTCCACGCATAAAAGGCATTTGGGATATCCGCTCTGCTTTGCCAGCTTGGCGGCGGCAATGGCCCTGGGATCCTTTTCCGGCTTGGAAAGGTTTACAGTCACGTCCAGGGCTCCATATTCCGTATCTGCCACCCACTTCATATCCTTACATACCCGGTATCTCCGGATATAGTCGGAATCCTGGCTCAGCTTATAAAAATACCTGGTGGCTGCCTCCGGATCTGCCTCATAAAGCCCTCTGAACCGTTTTGATACCTCGCTGGGCCTGGGCATCAGGCAGTTCATCAGCTTCGTATCAAAAAGATCCCGGTAGGTCACACTGTCATGCTCCAGAAGGCCGTTCTCTGCCGCATAGTCCAGAAGCGTCTCCAGGATATCCTCCAGGCTGCGTTTTTTTTCCGGCTCTTCCGGCTCCTCATATTCTGTAAGGCCCAGAAGTCTTAAGATCTGGTTCCTGGCGTAATATCTGTCCTCTTCATCTAAAAGTCCTGTATCCAGGCCGTACTGCACCAGATCCCGGACTGCTTCACTGATCATTTTCATAACTTCCACTCCCCGTAAAAATTCATTTCTTTAATTATAGCTGTTCCCGGCAGACAATACAATCGTTAATTCCGGTTTTTCAAAAATTGTGAGATCCGTTCTGCCAGGATCCCGCCCACTATGCCGATGACGGCTCCGGCCGCGCAGCCGGCGGCCAGGAGCGCCGGCAGATAATAAAAGACGCCTGCTGTACGGACGATAAAAGCCGCAAAGGAGACCTGTCCCACATTATGGGCAATGCCTCCCAGGATGCTGATGCCTACCGTCGAGAACCACTGCCGCTTTTTCGCTGCCGCCATGACCAGCAGGCTTAAAAAGCTTCCCGAAAGGCCATAGGCCATACTGTACGGATTTCCAAAGGAAAGGCCCGTGAGAACGATGCGGAGCACCGTCACCGCCGCCGTTCCCCGGATCCCCACCAGGTAAAGCCCGGCCACCGTCACCAGGTTGGCAAGTCCCAGGCGGATCCCCGGCACCGGGAACGGAATGGGGATCAGGCTCTCCACGAATCCCAGGACCATGGCCAGGGCAGTGAGAAGCCCGTAAAGGGCCGCCCGCTCCGTTCTTTCTGACGTATTTTTCTTCAATCTCCCCTGCTCCTCCCGTCTTGACTTTGCATGACCCATTTGCTAGAATGAGACCTGTCCAAATCTATAATAGAAAGAATGGTATCTTTTATGAAAAGGTTCCCCCATCTGGTGCCTGTGCTGGGGGCTGCCATCCTTCTGGCGGCCCTCTGCTTTATAAAGCCGCCGGACGGCTCTCCGGCAGACGTTCCCATCCACCGCTCCGATTTTCTCCTGAATACCTTTGTGGATATCGCCATCTACGATTCCAGGGACGAGTCCATCCTGGACGGAGCCATGGCCCTCTGCCGGGAATACGAAAACCGTTTCAGCCGCACTCTGTCCGGAAGCGAGGTGTACCGGCTGAACCACCGGGAGGACGCCACGGGAACGTATCCCCTGTCTGACGACATGACGGATCTCCTGGCCACAGCCCTCTATTACTGTGAACGTTCCGGCGGGGCCTTTGATATCACCACCGAGCCCTTAAGCTCCCTCTGGAATTTCAGCGGGACGTCCCCGTCGGTCCCTCCGGCGGAGGCCATTGAGGAGGCCCGGAAAAAGGTGGACTATAAAAAGCTCCGGCTGGACGAGACCCGGAGCACCCTGACCTTCCTGGATCCCGGCACCTCCATCGATCTGGGCGCCATCGCCAAGGGCTACATTGCCGATCAGCTGAAAGCGTATCTCCTGGACTCCGGCGTGGAAAGCGCCATGATCAACCTGGGAGGGAACGTCCTCTGCGTGGGGAGCCGGCCCGACGGCACGCCGTTTACCGTGGGGCTCCAGAAGCCCTTTGCGGACCGGAACGAGACCTTTGCCCAGGTGGAGGTCTCTGACCTTTCCGTAGTGGCCTCCGGCGTTTACGAGCGCCATTTCGTGGAGGACGGAAAAAATTACCACCATATCCTGGATCCCTCCACCGGCTATCCCTATGACAACGGCCTGATCTCAGTGACGATCCTGTCAGAGCGGTCCGTAGACGGAGACGCCCTCTCCACCACCTGCTTTTCCCTGGGACTCTCCAGAGGCATGGAGCTGGTGGAATCCATGGACGGCGTGTATGCCTGCTTCATTGATGAGGATTATCAGATCCACTATTCCGACGGAATGGAAAAATTTTTACGAAAGGATTAGATCCTATGGACCAGAAAAACAGACAAGCAGGGAAACGGGAGCTTTTCCTGGCCGGAGCCGTACTCCTTACAGCGCTCCTTTTCTTTCTCGTGAACCGGGCCCTCCACTCCGGGCCGGCAGCGTTCCTGGAAATTTCTGTGGACGGGGCCGTGGTGGAGACCCTGGAGCTTCATAAGGACCAGGAATACACGGTAAAAAATGACCAGGGCGGCGTCAATGTCTTTGTGATCCGGGACGGAAAAGCCTGGGTCACCGAAGCCTCCTGCCCCGATAAGATCTGTATGGACCAGGGACAGGTCAGCCAGGAGGGAGAGATGATCGTATGTCTTCCCAACCGGATGACCGCCCGGGTCATGGGAGCCCCTTAGGATCTTATCCCAGGCTGCTCCTCTCTTTTACGCTTCCAGGCCCATGGCTTCCATTTCTGCCTGCACAGACTCCTCACAGGAGCGCATGGCCAGGATCGTCCGCTCCATCAGCTCTGCCAGATCCCAGCCCAGCTGCTCTGCACCCTGGGCGATGATGTCCCGGGAGCAGCCCGCCGCAAACCGCTTATCCTTGAATTTCTTCTTCAGGCTGGAGACCTCCATATCCTGGCAGCTTCTGGACGGACGCATCTTTGCCGCCGCCCCGATGAGGCCCGTCAGCTCGTCGGCCGCATAAAGGACCTTTTCCATTTCATGATCCGGGCTGGCAGTGATCTCCGGATGGTGGCCGTAGCAGTGGCTGCAGACCGCATGGATCACTTCCTCCTCTGCTCCGCCTTCCCTTAAAAGCCTGGGAGCTGCCAGGCAGTGCTCCTCCGGATACTGCTCAAAATCGATGTCGTGGAGGATCCCGCAGATCTCCCAGAAGTCCGCCTCATCCCCATAGCCCAGCTCTCTGGCGTACCATTTTAAAACGCCTCCCACGGTCAGCCCGTGAAGCACATGGAACGGCTCCTTATTGTATTCTCTTAAAAGTCCGATGGCCTTTTCTCTTGTAAGCGCAGTCTTCATGTATTCTGCCTCCTTCATCTGATAAAACTTCATCCATTATAACAGAATAAAAATCCATTTAAAAGGGTTTTCACACAAAATTCCAGATCCCATTTTCCCACCGTTTCTGAGGCTGTCACAGGAAAGCTGGCCACCAGATCTTCCCCCACGTAGTAATCCACCTGGCCCACCGCCATTCCGGCTGCCACCGGGGCCGTAAGCTCCTTTGCCACCTTCTTTTTTATGGTCACCGGCTCGTTCTGGTTCATCAGTATTTTCAGGGAGGCCGGCTCCGGATATCCCACCGTAAGCCCAGTCTGGCTTCCGATCCCGTTTTTTACAGGTATGGGAGGAATCTCCGGCGTTTCCTTTAATAGTTCATAAAAATCATAATTTTCATCCCCAAAGGCCAGAAGCCTTCCCATGTCCTCCCATTTGTATGTTCTGTGAGGCGGCCATCCGCAGCCCAGAAGCGCTGCGATGAACGTTTTCTCTCCCTTTTTTACGGCTCCCACGTAGCAGTAGCCGGCCCCGGCTGTGAAGCCGGTCTTCCCGGAAATGGCCCCCTTCGTGGTGGTCAGCAGGGCATTATGGTTGACGCAGGAAAAGGTCCTGGTCCCGGAGACGTCTGAAAAGGCGTGGGACGGCGCCCGGGTCACCCGTAAAAACTCCTCCCGCTCCGGGGACTGGAACAGACAGTACCGGAGGATCCCCGCCAGCTCCGCTGCCGTGGTGCTGTGGATACGGCCGGTATCCGGATCCTCTGCATCCAGACCGTTGGGCGTGATGAAAAAGGTATCCCGGCAGCCGATGTCCCTGGCCTTCTGGTTCATCATGTCCGCAAAGGCCTCCCTGGTCCCGGCCACATGCTCTGCAATGGCCGCCGCTGTGTCGTTGTGGGATTCCAGCATCAGGGAATACAAAAGATCCTCCAGCCGGTACTGTTCCCCCTCCCGGATATTTAACTGCACATCCGGCATGGATGCTGCATAGGAGGACACCTCCACCACATCGTCCAGGGAAGCGTTTTCCAGAGCCAGGATGCACGTCATGATCTTGGTGGTGCTGGCCATGGGGAGGGTCTGGTCCTGGTTTTTTCCATACAGGATCCTTCCCGTATCCCCATCCATGAGCACTGCCGCCCGGGCCCTCAGCTCCAAAGGCGCAGGAGCCTCCTCCCCCGGAGCCTGGACCGCCTCTGTCTGGATGGGCCACAGCCAGAGCGCCAGGGCCAGGAGCGCCGTCAACGTCCGTATGTATGCTTTTCTGATCCTCATATATCCTTCTGCGGCCTCCCTTTCCGGCCGCATTCTCCGCTGCTCTTTCTGCAACTATATGCCGCCCCCCGGCCTTTCTTTACAGAAACAGCGGTCTGTGGTAAAATCCCTCCTATGGAAAATACATTTACTTACGGGATCACCGGGAATGAAGCCGGCATGACTGTGGCGGAATACCTGAAGTCCAGGGGCTATTCCTCCCGCCTGGTGGTCCGATTAAGAAACACTCCCGGCAGCTTTTTTGTGGACGGGACCGCCGTTTTTTCAACCTGCGTGCTGAAGGACGGAAACCAGCTCCAGGTACGTGTTGCGGAAAAAAGGAGCTCCGCAGCTGTGGAGCCTGTTCCCATGGATCTGGACATCCTATATGAGGATACACATCTCCTGGTGGTAAACAAGCCAGCTGGAATGGCCGTCCACCCCTCCCAGGGAAACCACGGCAATACCCTGGCCAACGGTCTGGCGGACTATTTCAGAAAGAAACAGGAAGCCTTCGTGTTCCGGGCGGTCAATCGTCTGGATAAAGACACGTCCGGCCTTCTCCTGGTGGCAAAAAACGGGCTCAGCTCCTCCCTTCTCTCCGGCCAGGTGGAGCGCCGGGAGATCTGCCGGGAATATCTGGCCGCTGTCTGTGGGAAAACAGATGCCTGCGGAACGGTCTCCGTCCCCATCGGGCGGAAGGAGGGCTCGGCCATCCAGCGGATCCCGGACCCGGACCACGGAGAGGCCGCGGCCACCCGGTATGAACGGCTTCTGTATAATAAAAACACGGATCTGTCGCTCCTGCGTCTCCGTCTTGAGACAGGGCGCACCCACCAGATCCGTGTCCATATGAAATATATCGGCCATCCCCTTCCCGGGGACTTTCTCTACAATCCCGACTTCCGGTACATCCGCCGCCAGGCCCTGCATTCGGTCAGACTTTCCTTTCCCCATCCGTTCACGGGAGAGGTCCTGATCTTTTCTGCCCCGCTGCCGGAGGATATGGCCTGCCTGTTTCCGGGACAGGAGCTTCCTTCTTTTTCCCGTCCTGGGGCAGACCCAGATCTCCCTACGGCCTCCTTAAGCCCTTGGGATAATGATTTTTAAGGACTCCCCGGTCCGCCTTGGCAAATCCCAGGGAAAAGCCGTCCACAGTCATCAGGACCCAGCCCTTTAAATCCCCTCCGGAAACGGCCTCCAGCTCCCCGGCTCCTATGGCCTCGCCCCGGAGATACTTTGCCGCGGTCTCTCCCGTCCCAAGCTCTGCCCACTGGAAGACGTCTTCCTTTTTAAGAAACAGGGCCAGGGCATGGGCCGGTTCCATACGGCCTTTTTTTAAGGTCCCCGCCTGGAGTCCCGGCCGGAGCACCCGGATCTTTGTAAGCTCCGGCGTTTCCTCCGGGACCAGGTATACGTTGTCCCCAAAGGTGAGGAACCGCCTTCCAGCCAGGAGACGGTCCGGCTCCCGCACGTTCTCCTTAAGGAAGCGGGCTGCCTCCATAAGCTCTCCCTGATCCTTTCCGGCTCTCTTGTCCTTCTTTTCTCCTCCCCTTTTCTTCCTTCCGTCCTTCTGTCTGCGGTCCGGCTCCATTCCGCCGGAATCTCCTGCCCCGTCTCCGTTTTTTACAAAAAGCGCCATAAAATGGCCCTCCCCACCGGTCTCATGGGGCCAGATACGGACCGTTTTTCTAAGCTCGTCCCTCTGCCCTTTCAAGCCCACAGACTCCGCCCACTCCGGCCTGCCCTCAGAAAAAAATCCGGCAGCACGGGGCCTCTCCAGGCAGAATTCCGGGTGACGCTCCAGAAACCGGGCCGCTGTCTGTTCGTTTTCCTCCGGGGAAAAGGTACAGGTGGAATAAAGGATCCGTCCGCCGGGCCGCACCATGGCAGCCGCACAGTCCAGGATCTGGTCCTGACGGGCCGCGCACACGGCTACCTGGGCCGGGCTCCATTCCAGCCTTGCATTCTCATCCTTACGGAACATCCCTTCCCCGGAGCAGGGAGCGTCCACGGCGATGCCGTCGAAAAACTCCCGGAACCCAGGGACCAGGCCCGCAGGCTCCATATTGGTGACCACTGCGTTTCCGATCCCCATGCGCTCGATGTTCTGGGACAGGATCTTTGCCCGGGCCGGATGGATCTCATTGGACACCAGAAGCCCCTTCTGTTCCATCTTTCCTGCCAGATGGGTACTCTTTCCGCCTGGAGCCGCACAGAGGTCCAGGATCCGTTCTCCCGGCCTGGGATCCAGGGCCTCGGCGCACGCCTGGGCGCTGGGCTCCTGGATATAATAGGCCCCCGCCTCATGGAGCGGGTGCTTTCCCGGCCGTAGCTCCTCCGGATAATAAAACCCCTCCCGGCTCCAGGGGATCCGCTCCAGGCCCGAAAGGAACTCTGGCAGCCGCTCTCCGGCCTTTAAAGGATTTACCCGCAGGCCAAAGCTCCGCTCCCTTTCGTAGCTCTCAAAAAAATTTCCGGCCCCGTCTCCCAGGAGCCTGCTCATCTTTTCCACAAATGCCTCCGGGAGGCTTATGTTTTCCATTTTTTTCATCGTATCCTTTCCCGCCTTCCGCGCATCCTAACAGGAGGAGGAAGTTTATGGCAGCAATATTTTCCTGGTTTCTCATTCCTGCCGCAGCCGCTCTGGCCGCAGGCAATTCCAACTGGCTCACATCAAACTTTTCCGTCGCAGGAAGCGAGAGCCCCGGTTCATTTTTCCTGATCCTGTGGGCCCTCCTCACCGGAGGCTTTTTCCGCTTTCTCATCCAACGGGCCGTTTCCATGGCTGGAGCCGGCCTGGCTTCGAAGCGGGAAGCAGCTCTGACAGACCTGGCGCTCCTTCTCCTGCTGGTTTCCGTTTTCATTCCTTACAGACCTGGAAAAATGAAGCTCCTGGCCTCTGTCCATGTGGCCCTGGCCTTTTTGGCCACAGTGCTTTTTTATCTGGCCATCACCAGCCTGGATCTGAAGCTGTATTTCCAGTATCCCGGCCATTTTTCCCTGTGTACGGGCCTTCTGGGCTTTGCCATCGCCGCCACCGCCGCCCTCCTGGTCCTTTCCGGCTTCATGATCTCCAGCGCCCTGGAATTTTTTCTTACTGTATTTGCCGGACTGTGGCTCTGGCTTTTCTGCCGGAGGATCCGGATCTTAAAAAGGCACTGGCTTTAAAACCAGTGCCTTCCCATCCGCCGTTTTTACAGCTCGATCTTAAATTCATCGGAGCCCTGGCCGTTTACTGTATAGTAAGCGACACTCTCCTCCGGCTTTACATAAATATCAATGGTCCGGATATCCTCCGCCCTGTTTCCAAGAGCCGTATACGCTTCCTTCACAGCCTCTGTCAGGCTGCTCTCAGAAAATTCCTTTCCTGCAAACTGTACGTAAACGCTGCTCTTTACCTCCACAGGCTTTGCAGCCGGAGCTTTTCTGGCAGCCGTCTTTCTGGCGGGAGCCTTCTTAGCTTCCTTAGCCGGCTCTGCGGACTTGCCTTCGGAAGCCGTCGCCGGAACCTCTTTTACCGTTGTTTCTTTCACAGCCGCAGCCTTTGCGGCCGTTGTTTTTGCAGTTGCCTCTTTCACAGCAGCATTCGTTTTTCTTGCCATGATCCATCCTCCTATAATCATACGCCATCTGACTTATACCAAGCTGTCGTCTTTCTAATTAAATGCTGTCAGCGATCGGCTTATTTCAAGCTCCGATTATAGGCTACTGCCGGAAATTTGTCAATAAACCGGCCGAATTTCCACGTTTTCTACAATTTCCCAAAAATATTTTTCCGTTTATTGGTATTGTTTATTGATACTTTTCCGGATCAAATCCAGGGATCACCTCGCTCCAGTCGGAAATTCCCACAATGGACTTTGCAAACTCTGAATACCGCAGGGATTTCCTTGTATCGATATGTTTAAATACCTGGTAGATATTCTTCGGCATTACGGCGATCACCTTATCCGGCCTGGACATATCCACGGTCCAGAGCCCGAAGGCACAGGAGGTCTCCACCTCCGTGATGGCGTCCACCTGACGGTTTAATATAAAGGCGTCGATATAGGGGTTATTGTCCACCAGATAGTAGGCATAGGCAAAGGCCGCCGCCTGGATATCGTATACCTTTCCCCTGGAAATGCTGTCAGAGGTGAAGCCCTCCTCGGAAAGGATGATATGGCGCACCTGCCCTCCGGCCGTCCGCATATGGGCCTGCTGGAAATAATCCGTCAGAACATGGAGGTTCTTGAAATTGATCACCGGGGACTCGAAGGTCTCGTTTACCATTCCTGTCTGGTCGTCGTCCCAGAATTCCGGCTCCGTCATAGGGTACGGATACGGGTGGTAGGCCAGACCCCATTCGATATTTCCCTCAGCACTGATCCCGGCGTTGAAAAGGTCGATGAAATCCTTGGCTGCATACTGGAGGTTCGTATTCTGCTTTTTCCACTCATAGTCCGTGGAGAAGAACACGCGGGCATTCTTACTGCGGCTCTTGATGGCCGTATATGCCACACGGAAGTTCTTTTCATAAAGCTTCGTGTAGGACGCCAGATCCATGGGCCCCACGTAGTTCCAGTTTTTATTGTTGTTTACCTCATTTCCCACGATCCAGTTGGACACCCGGCCATGCTTATAATCCGCACCGGAATACCGCTCTGCCATAAAGGAGAATAAGGCCCTGGTGGTCTCATAGCCCTCCGGCGTGGACACGTTGAAGCCGTAGTAAAAGGCGCTGCTGCTCTTTGCCAGGCCGGCCTCGTGGAGCTCTGGGTGGGCGTCGTTCCAGCCGTTTAAGAGGATGGCCGTGACGATGATCCCTTTATTGGAGAAGGAGCTGATCATCTTATCGTAGCTGGCGATCAGTTCCTCGTTGAAATAATAGTCCTTTCCGTTATAGTGGTATTTCAGGTTCCCTCCGATGATGTGGTGGTAGGGGATATTGATGGTGGTGTGCTTTACGCCTAACTCCATGGCGTCTCCCAGCATATCCAGCTCGATCAGAAGCCCCTTTTTGCTCATGGCCTCCGGATACTCCTCGGTAAAGGAAGCCACGTCGCCGGGATTGGTCACATAAATGGGAGCGCTGATGGCCTGGTAGGTATCCCCGATCTTAAGGGCCACCACAAACCGGGAATACAGCCTGGGATCTGAATCTCCCCCGGAAAAAGGAAGGCTGAATTTCAGCTTTTCCGTTTTATCGCACCAGGCCGCATAGTCCGTCCGGGATCCGATCCCTGTCTCATAGGGCTGCAGCTCAAACAGATAATAATAGCCGTCGTCGGGAACCTCCGTCTCCGGAGGCACCACGGTCCCGTCCTCTAAGGTCTCTGGGACCGTCTCCTGGGGCACGTCTTTTTCAGCCGTTCCAGTGATCACCACCGTATTCCGGTTCTCCACTGTACACGTCTTTAAGGACGCGCTGTCATATGCAAAGCTGGCAAAGCAGCCCATAGCCGCCGTCAAAAGGAGCGTGAGGAGCCCTGCTGCGCCGCCTTTGATCAGATTTTTCTTTTTCATGTCGCATTTCCTTCCTGTCTTTATGCTGCTGATTATCCCCTCCGGGGGAATGAAGCGCCTGGATCTCTGCGATAAACGCAGAAACCAGATGCGCAATGGTATAATGTCTATGATATTATACCATTGCCTCATTACGTTATGATTATGATATATTTACGTTTCTCTTACGACTTTATGGCAGATTTACGGCTGCCGCCAGAAGTCCCGCCAGATTGGCTGCCATGTGGATCACCACCGGCGCTTTCACCGTCTGGGTCCTTTCCATGCCCCAGGCCAGCGCCAGTCCCATGAAAAATCCATAGATCCCCTGGGTGAGAGTCCCATGGTACAGGCCGAATACCAGGGCAGAAACCACTGCCGCCGCCTTCACAGACATCAGCTCCTTCAGCCGCTGGAATAAGATCCCCCGGAAAAAGATCTCCTCCAGAAACGGAGAAGCCGCCAGGAGCACCGTAAGTTCCAGCCACAGCGGACCCGACAGCAGGTTTTCCTCCACCATGGACATATCCGCCTGGAGACCGGCCCGTGAAAGGACCTGGACTGCCAGGGTCGCCAGAAGAGAAAGGCCGAAGCCCGCTGCCGCCCAAAGGGCAGCCTCCTTCCATCCCCAGCGTTCCTTTCCTCTGAACACCGCGTCCTCCCTGTAAAAATGGATCAGCACCGGAGAAGCCGCCACGGCCCTGAAAAGTGTGTCCCAGAGGATCACATCCTCTCCAAAAATCGTGGTCTGCCCCAGGGGAAGCTCGATCAGGCAGGCCACAGCCAGCAGCCAGAACACCGGCACAAGAAGTCTCCGAATCCGTATCTTCATATATTCTCATCCTTTCTGCCCGCTTATCTTACCACATTTTTCCTTCCGTTTCCACTGGTTTCCCGGCATTTCCCAGCGCTCCCTTTCATATGCTCCTAGAAAGATCTGTATAGGATGGAGATACTTTCATGAATTTCAAAAAAATGATCTCTGTTCTCCTTTTATTCTGCTTCTCCTTTGGAGCCGGATCCCTGGCCGCTTCTGTAAAAGAGCAAAGGAGCGGACCGGCCGCCCCTGCGGCTGCCAGCGCCGACGGGAACTGGGGCCTGAGCTTCCAGACTGAAGGCAAGCCGCCGACAGCCAACGCCACCGCCGACGAGCTTATGCAGTACAACGCCTCCTATGCCCAGATGACCGATGAAAAGGTCCTCTATCTCACCTTTGACGCCGGTTATGAAAACGGCAATACTCCGGCGATCCTGGACGCCCTGAAAAAGCACCAGGTCCCGGCAGCCTTTTTTGTGGTGGGAAACTACCTGGAGACCAGCCCGGACCTGGTGAAGCGCATGATCTCCGAAGGCCACATCGTAGCCAACCACACCTATCACCACCCGGACATGTCAAAGATCGCTTCAAAGGAAGACTTTCAGAAGGAGCTCACCAGCCTGGAGGAAAAATTCCAGGAGATCAGCGGCCAGGCCATGCCAAAATACTACCGGCCGCCCCAGGGAAAATACAGCGTGGAAAACCTTCAGATGGCAAAGGACCTGGGCTACCACACCTTCTTTTGGAGCCTGGCCTACGTGGACTGGTACCAGGATAGGCAGCCTTCAAAAGAAGAGGCATTTAAAAAGCTCCTGGGCCGTATCCACCCAGGAGCCATTGTCCTTCTCCACAGTACCTCCTCCACCAACGCCGCCATCCTTGACGAGCTTCTGACCAGCTGGGAGGAAATGGGCTATACCTTCCGTTCCATCGATGCCCTGGCCGCCCCTTAATCCGGCTCCACGATCCGGTAGCCCACGCCCACCTCCGTGAAAATATACTGGGGCTCCGCAGGATTTTTTTCGATCTTCCGGCGGATATTGGCCATGTTGACCCGAAGGATCCGGTTGTCGTTTTTCATGTTGGGCCCCCAGATCTCCTTGATGATGGAATCATAGGTCATCACCTTCCCGGCATATTTCCCCAGAAGGCTGACGATCTTATACTCGTTCTGGGTCAGTCCCGCATCGGTCCCGTCCACAAATACCCGGTGCTTATCATAGTCGATGGTGAGTCCGCCGGATACAAAGGTGCCCGTGGGCGCGCCGCCCTGGTTTAAAAAGGCCGCCCGGGAATGGCGGATGGCCGTGCGGATGCGGGCCAGAAGCTCCGACGTTCCGAAGGGCTTGGTGATATAATCGTCAGCTCCCAGATCCAGGGCCTCCACCTTGTCCTTCTCATGGGTCCTGGCGGAAACCACGATCACCGGCATGGAGGACCACTCCCGGACGCTCCGCAGGATGTTCATACCGTCCATATCCGGCAGTCCCAGGTCCAGGATCACCAGATCCGGGCACTGGGATGTGATCAGGCTGTACGCCTCCGAGCCGGTGGACGCCATGATCACGTCATAACGGTTGGATTCCAGAACAGTCTTAAAAAAGCTGCTGATCCTCTTGTCGTCTTCTACCACTAAAATCCTGTCTTTTATCTCCACTGATCTGTACCTCTTTCCATGGGAAGCCAGAAGCTCAGCCTGGCTCCTCCCTCTTTCCTGTTTTCTGCCTTCATATCTCCCTGGTGGGCCCGGATGATGCTCATGCACACCGAAAGACCGATGCCCATATTCCGTCTGGAATCGCAGCTCTCCTCATCTCCCTGGCGGAAGGTGCCCTCAAACAGCTTCGGAAGGGCCGATGGACGGATCCCTGCCCCGTCGTCATCCACATAAAAGACCACCCGGTCCTTCTCTTCTTCTGCGGAGACCTCCACTTTTGAGGTATGTTTTCCATGGAGGACAGAATTCTCCATCAGGTTCACCAGCACCTGCTCGATGAGGATGCCATCCATGGGCACCAGCAGGGGATCCTCCGGGAGCCGGACGGCCACCTCCACATCCGGATAACGCTTCCGGAATTTCAGCACCGCGCTGCCCACGATCTCCTCCACCATCTCCTCCTGCTTATCGATGCTGGCGCTGCCGCCGTTATCGCCGATCCGGGTGATGGAAAGGAGGTTTTCCACGATCTGGATGAGCCACTGGGACTCCTCCCGGATGTCCTTTAAAAAGTCCATCCGCTTTTCGTCAGACAGCTCCCCGTAATTTTCCAGGACCACAGACGCGGCCCCCATAATGGAGGTCAGGGGCGTCCGTATGTCGTGGGATACGGCCCTTAAAAGGTTCCCCCGCATCTTTTCCTTTTCTGCCTCCAGGCGGATCTGCTCCTGCTTTTTGATCTGGGTCGTCAGAGCACTGACGCTGCACGCCACAGCCAGCATGGCAATGAATGTCACCGGGTATCCGGTTATGGTAAAATCAATGGCAAAATACGGATAGGTGAACACATAATTGACGCCCACCACCGCGATCATGGACGCCACGATCCCATAAATATATCCGTCTGTGAACCTGGAAATAAAAAGCACCGCCAGGACGAACAGAAGGGGCACATGGGTGTCGGATTCCGCCGCCTCCTGGATCAGAAAGCAGAAGCCGGTGGCCGCCCCCAGGATCCCCGCCGTGATCAGGCTGTTTTTTATAACTGTATGCTGTTTCATGAAACGCTCCATTTCTATTTTTACAAGTATACCATATGCCCTCGTATTTTTATGTTAAGATTCCGTTAAGTTTTTCGGAAAAGAAAAAAGTCCGGCCTTTCGCAGGCCAGACTCTTTTCACAAGGAGTTTTCACATTTATTTTAACGATAGATGGAATAGCCGATTTTTACCTTCCGGTAGATCTTCCACACGATCATCACCGGAATGCAGGCCGTGATCGCCAGGGTCGGGACTCCTCCCACCAGCCCGATTAAGATCATCATAATCACACTGATCGCACTTGCCATATCTCATACCTCTTTTCCTTAAGCTGACAGCATCATAACACAGCTTTTTCCCGGAATCCATAGAGAAGGACGCATCTTAACCGGCACTTAATTTTGAATTTTATTTTTTTAACAAATTTTTTGCACAATTCCTCTTGTATAAAAAAACATACTTTTTCCGTTTTCCTTGAACGCCCTCTGCCCCGATGCTATAATTATAAGCAATACAGCCGGTCTTCGCCGTCCGGCATCTGCCCTGCATAAAGATACAAAGGAGAAGATCCCCATGAACCATCGTCCCTCTGTCCCCGCCTCCAACAGCCGCATCATCAACGGCACTGCCCTGGGCTTTTCCATCCTCTTTCTTCTGGCTTCCCTGGCCGCCGCCTGCTTCGTGGGCGAATGGGGCCACGTCTTCCTGGACTGGCGCAGGATCATGATCTCTCCCTGCCCCCTGGTCACTGACTATCTGGCCATCGGAGGGCTGTCCAGCGCCTTTCTCAATGCCGGAGCCTGCGGCCTGGCCTGTTTTTTCTTTATGGTGCTGTTAAAGGGCGATTCCCACGCCAATACCCTGGCAGGCTACTTTCTTGTGGTGGCCCACTGTTTTTACGGTCTGAACTTTTTAAACATGTGGCCGTGCTTTCTGGCTCCCTTTCTTTATATGAAGCGGAAGGGGCTGGATTTCAAGGAGAACCTCCACATCTGTATGTTCGCCACCTCCTTTGCCCCCTTTATCAGTGAATTCCTGTTCCGCTACACCCTGGGAGACGATTTTGTATACGGACAGGTCCGGCTGACGGTCTCCGGAGTGGTCCTGGCCATCCTGTTTTCCATTCTGCTGGCCTTCGTGCTCCCGGCCATCCTTCCCGGAGCCAGGGCGTGGCACAAGGGCTATAACCTTTACAACGGCGGCCTTGCCTTTGGGATCTTCGGCTTTTTTGTATTTAATTTCATGTACCGGACCATGGGAATCGAGCCTCCCCAGGCTCTGACGGCGGACAACGTCATTTACGACTACTTTAACCGGTCTTACCGGAGCTTTGCCACCCTTTTTTTCCTGGCGGCATTTTCCCTCTGCACCATAGCCGGATATATCCTCAACGGAAGGAGCTTTAAGGGCTTCCGCCATCTGGTGACGGACACGGGCTACTCCAGCAACTTTGCTGAAAAATACGGCATGCCCCTTTGTCTCATCAACATCGGCTGCTATGGCTTCCTGTTCCTTCTTTACATCCACCTGATCACCCACTTTACCGAGGGGGCCGGCTTCACTGGCCCCACCATCGGCGTCACCGTGGCAGCCCTGACCTTTTCTGCCATGGGACAGCATCCCAGGAACGTCTGGCCCATTCTGGCAGGATATCTGCTCCTGTATCTGGTGACCCTGGTGCTCTGCCGCATGGACGGCCGGGAGATCGCCTGGACCATCTCTACCCAGGGCTACATAAACGGCGTGGCCTTTGCCACCGGCCTCTGCCCCATCGTAGGACGCTATGGGATCCGTGCCGGACTGGCCGCCGGCTTCATGTGCGCCTCCATGTGTACGGCCACCAGTGCTCTCCACGGCGGTCTGGTGCTTTATAACGGCGGCTTCACCGCCGGGACCACGGCTCTGATCCTCCTGCCGATCCTGGAACACTACATCCCCTCCGCCAGAGAACGTCTCAAAGACCAGACCATCCGCATGAATGATCTGATCATCGTGGAGCTGCCGGGAAAAGAAAAGAGGAGAAGAAAAAAATAAAAAAAACCGGCCCTCTGACGAAGACCGGCATCTCCCGGGATCCCTCCTAAGACTCAGCGGAGCTCAATATCCGTGACCCGGAGGATCCCATTTTCTACCATGAATTTAATTTCATATCCTGCAAATTCCATGCCGTATACCCGCTCCGGGTCGTCCTGGTAGGACGGCCTGGGATCGTGGGCCAGCACGGCCTTTAGGCTTTCTCTCTTTTTCTCCTGGATCCTTTCAAGCAGCATTTCCGGGATCTCCACAGAAAGACCGTATTTCCGGGTCTGGTCCGTAAAGCCCCCCAGGGCATCCGGGTGGCTGTCTGCAAAGGCCAGATACGGCTTGATATCGTAAATGGGCGTCCCGTCCATAAGGTCTGCGCCGGAAACATGGAGCACCGGCCCCCGGTCCGTGTGAAGCTCCACGGAATCCAGCTGCACGGAGGAAAGCCCCACCGGATTGGGCCGGAAGGGGGACCGGGTGGCAAAAACGCCCATCCGCGTATTTCCTCCCAGCCTGGGGGGCCGCACCGTCGGGGACCATTCCTTCCGGACAGCCCCGGAAAATTCCCAGATGAGCCACAGGTGGGAAAACTCCTCAATGCCCCTCAGGGCATCCGGATTCCTGTACTCCGGCTCAAAAACGATCTCCGCCTTCAGATCCGGGATCAGGCCGCTCTGGCGCGGGATCCCGAACTTGGTGGGAAAATCCGTATGGATCCGCGCGATCACCTGGAAATACCGGCCATCCATCAGCCCTTTCCTCCCTCTGCCAGCTTCCGGGCAATGGCATCGCCCACCTGGGACGTGGAAGCCGTACCGCCCAGATCCGGCGTCAGGATCCTTCCGTCCTCTAAAACTGCCTCCAGCGCCTCCAGGACCCGTGTTCCCCAGTCCTCATGGCCAAAGAAATCCAGCATCTGGGAGGCGGCCCACACAGAGGCCATGGGGTTGGCGATCCCACGGCCCGCAATATCCGGGGCCGAGCCATGGATGGGCTCAAACATAGACGGATACTTCCGTTCCGGATTCAGGTTGGCTCCCGCTGCCAGTCCCATCCCCCCGGCGATGGCTGCCCCCAGGTCTGTCAGGATGTCTCCAAACAAATTGCTGGTGACCACCACCTGGAATCTGGACGGATCCTTTACCATAAACATACTGGCTGCATCCACCAGATAGGAGTGGGTCTCCACATCCGGATACTCCGCGGACAGTTCCTGAAAGATCTGGTCCCAGAATACCATGGAATAGTTTAAGGCATTGGCCTTGCTGATGCTGGTCAGGCTCCGTTTTTCCTTCCTGGCCGTCTCAAAGGCGTAGCGGATGATCCGCTCGCAGCCGGTCCGGGAAAACACGCCGTCCTGGATCACCACCTCATTGGGCTTTCCCTTAAACAGCCAGCTTCCGCTGCCCGCATACTCTCCCTCGCTGTTTTCCCGGATAAAGGTCATATGGATATCCTCCCGGGCCGCATCCTTTAAGGGGCAGGGAGCTCCTCTAAGGAGCTTTACCGGCCGCAGGTTCACATACTGGTCAAAGCTTTTCCGGATCTTCAAAAGAAGATCCCACAGGGAAATATGGTCCGGCACCCGGGGATCGCCCACCGCGCCCAGATAAATGGCGTCAAAGCCCTCCAGGATCCGGATCCCATCCCCGGGCATCATCTGCCCATGCTCCAGATAGTACCCGCAGCCCCAGGGAAACCAGGTATCCTCAAAGGAAAAGGCTCCGGAACACTCCGCTGCCTGCTTCAGCACCTTCATTCCCTCTTTTAAAACCTCCGGCCCTACGCCGTCACCGGGGATCACAGCGATCTTATAGGTCTTCATCTTACCTGTCCTCCTTTATATGCTCCAGGGACCAGACGCGGCTGTTGATGACCTCCACCGCCGATCCACAGTATTCACAAAATTTCGCTCCCAGATTTTTAATGGGCGCGCCGCAGTTGGGGCAGCTTACTCCCACAGCTCCTCCCGCAGCCTGTCCGTACCGCTCCGGATCCTGAATATAGATCCATTCCATATCATACCGGGTCTGGATCCGGTCCGGCATCACTTCCTTTTCTCCGTTCCTGGTCCTTCCATAAACGTACTCCACTGCGGACTGGAAGGTCACCGCACAGCAGCCGGGACGCTTTTCATACCGGGAAATGGCTGTCTGGTGGATCTTCACGTTCCGGAACTGCTCCCGGATCCCCTGGCGGTCCTGGTCATCGATCCGCAGACGCGCCTGGTTCCTCAGGCTTTCAGAGATCCCGGCCAGAGAAGAAAGCTCCTGTGTCTCCAGAGCAGACAGGAACGCGTTCAGGCTGTTTTCTGATTTTTTCCGAAATTCCTCCAGGGAAAATTCCGGAAAATCCTTTGCGATCTGGGGCAGGTATATGCTTGTCATGGAGGATACGGACCTGGGCGTTTCTGCGATCCGCTCCTCCTGCTGTTCCAGTCCCTCCAAAAGGGAATCGGTCCCGAACATGGACCTGGAGACCTGTCTCAGCTTTCTCTGGATGATCCAGACGCTTATGGCTCCCGCTGCTGCTAACGTTCCTAAAAAGATCAGAAGAAAGATCCATGCCTTATCCATTGCTTTTCTCCCCCAGCCATAGCTTTAAAGCTCCCAGAGCCTTTTTCGCGTCCCTCCGGCCCAGCTTATACGCTTCCACGATCTCCTCCCGGTCATGGGACATACGGCCGATCTTTAATGCCTCTGACGGCCGGATCACAAAGACCTCCCCGGCCCGCTCCATTTCCCCGATCTCCCGCACAGTACGGTTATACGTTTCCGGCCTGGACTCCAGGGCCTTCACAAAGGCCGGATATCTCCGGTAGAAGACCCGGGCCAGCCCCCGCCGCTCCGGCTTTTTCACATAGCCCTCCGGCCGGGTCAGGACCACCACATTCCTCCCGTATCCCAGTCTCTGGAAGGCCCGTACCGGGATGCTGTCGGAGCAGCCGCCGTCCAGCAGCTTTTTTCCTCCGGCCTCCACGATCCTGGAGGCGTAGGGCAGCGAAGCCGACGCCCGCATCAGGTCGATCTGCTTTTTCATATCTGTGATCCGCAGGTATTCCGGCTTTCCGGTCTCCACATTGGTGCAGGTCACATAAAAAGCCGTATCTGAAGCGTTGAAGGCCTCATAATCGTAGGGATCCAGCCGCTCCGGCAGGTCATGGTAGCAGAACTTTTCATCTACCACATCCCCGGTGCGGAAAAAATTCTGCCAGCTCATGAACCGCTTGTCCCGGCAGTATTTTTTATAATAGCGGATACTGCGGCCCATCTGGCCGGATACCAGGGAGCAGCCGTGGATCGCTCCTGCGGAAACTCCCATGACCCCGTCAAAGCCGATGCCGTTTTCCATGAACACGTCCAGCACCCCGGCGGTGTAGATCCCCCGCATGCCGCCCCCCTCCAGCACCAGTCCGGTCCGGCCTTCCTGGGCTCTGGGCGCTTTATAAACTGTTTCTTCCATTAAACGGACTCCTTTTTATTCCTGTCTTTCCACCGGGATAAACACCCGGGACGGCGTTTCGCTTCCATTTTTCTTCCTGGCCTCCTCCGCTGCCTTCACAGCCAGGGCGCAGAGAGCCGCCTGGGAGCCCACCGGCGCTTTTCCCCTGCGGTCGGGCTTTTCAAAGGTCCCGTCGGGCTGCAGCACATGGGCCTTTAAATTATCCTCCAGCTCCAACTCCATGTAATTCCGGATCCGGTCCTTCAGGGCTTCGCAGACCACAGGGAACAGGATCTCCACCCGCCGGTCCAGGTTTCTGGGCATCCAGTCGGCGCTTCCCATATAGATCTCTTCCGCACCGTCGTTTTCAAAAATAAAGATCCTGGCGTGCTCCAGGAATTCTCCCACAATGGACCGCACCTCAATGTTCTCTGAAAGTCCCCGGATCCCGGCCTTTAAGCAGCAGATGCCCCGCACCACAAGACGGATCTTTACTCCGGCGCAGGACGCCTCGTAAAGGGCGGCAATGATATCCTTATCGCAGAGGGAGTTCATCTTGGCCGTAATAGAAGCCGGACGGCCCTCTCTGGCATGTCTCGTCTCCCGTCCGATGAGCCGCAGGAACTTATTTCTGAGCCACAGGGGAGCCACCGCCAGCATATTCCAGGTCAGGGGCTCTGAGTAACCGGACAGCATATTGAACACGGCCGTGGCGTCCTCGCCGATCTCCGGGTGGCACGTCATGATCCCGCAGTCCGTATACAGCCTGGCCGTGGAGTCGTTATAGTTTCCTGTACCCAGATGCACGTACCGGCGGATGCCGTCCTCTTCCCGGCGGACCACCAGCGTGATCTTGGAATGGGTCTTTAAGCCCACAAGGCCATAGATCACATGGCAGCCGGCCTTTTCCAGCTTCTTGGCCCAGAGGATGTTATTTTCCTCGTCAAAGCTGGCCTTCAGCTCCACCAGCACGGAAACCTGTTTCCCGTTTTCCGCCGCCGCAGCCAGAGCCGCGATGATGGGGGAATTTCCGCTGACCCGGTAAAGGGTCTGCTTGATGGCCAGCACATCTGGATCCTTTGCCGCCGTCCGGACGAAATCCACCACCGGATCGAAGCTTTCATAGGGATGCATCAGCAGGATATCTCCCTTCCGGATATTGGTGAAGATATCGTCGTCATTCATCAGCGCCGGTACTGGCTGGGGCGTGTATCCCGGCGTCTTTAAATGGTCAAAGCCCTCCATCCCGTACATTTTCATAAGGAAAGTCAGGTCCAGGGCGCCGGGGATCTGGAAAATATCCTCCTCGTTGACCATCAGCTCCTTTTTTAATACCTTAAGGAGCCGTTTATCCGGCTTTTCCTGGATCTCCAGGCGGATCACCTCGCCCCACTGCCTCTTTTTTAACTGCTTTTCGATCTCCTCCAGAAGATCCACCGCTTCCTCCTCGTCCAGGGAGAAGTCGGCGTTCCGCATGATCCGGAAGGGATGGGAGGTGATGATATCATAATTTAAAAAGAGCTGCTTCATGTTCCGCTCGATGACCTCCTCCAGGAGGATCACATGGCGGAGGCGGCTTCCGTCCGGTCTCTCTGTTTCCGGAAGGACGACGATCCTGGGAAGCACCGACGGCACCTGGACCATGGCGAATTCCAGCTCCCTGTCTCCTTCCTTTTTCCGTAAAAGGGCCGCGATATTTAAAGATTTATTGCGGACCAGGGGAAAGGGACGGGAGGAATCCACAGCCATGGGCGTTAAGACCGGATATACCTCTTCCTTAAAATACCGGTCCACAAATTCTCCCTGCTCCTTCGTCAGATCCTCGTGCTGTCCGATCACCTCCAGCCCCGCCTGCTTTAAAGCCGGGAGCAGGGCCCGGTTGTAGGTGCTGTACTGCTGCCCCACCAGCTCATGGGTCCTGGCGCTGATCTTTTCCAGCTGCTCCACCGGCGTCATGCCCGCGATGTCCGGCTTTGTGTAGCCTGCATGGACCATGTCCTTTAAGGACGCCACCCGGACCATGAAAAACTCATCCAGGTTGGAGGCGGTGATGCTTAAAAATTTCAGCCGGTCAAACAGGGGCGTCGTCTTATCCCTGGCCTCTCCCAGGACACGGTGGTCGAACTCCAGCCAGCTCAGTTCTCTATTTACGTAATTGGACGGATCTGTAAAACAGGTCTCTTTTGCTGCCATTTTATACTCTCCTTTTCTGCTTCAGCACCGGGCGGATCCCAAAGATCTCTTCAAAGAAAGCCGCCTTCTGTTCAAAGGAAACCGCCTCCAGGGTAATATCCCCGGAATATTCCGCAGACACCGTAAGTGTCTTATCCTTCACTGTGATCCTGCAGTCCTTAAGCTTCTGCCCGTGGCTCCTGTCCATGGAATTGGCCAGCCGGAGCATGGCCGTGAGCTTCGCGGTCAGGATCGTGGCGTCGCTCTGGTCGGGAAGAGAGCCGGAGGACAGCTCCGGACCAGCCTCCATGCGGACCATGTTATAGTCGAAATCCCGGATGTTGTAGCGGACCACATTGGCAACGATCTCCCGTTCCAGGTGGGAGAGGCCGATGATCTCCGTGGACATGATGATATTATATGCACATTCATTGGCATTCCTGACACTGATGAATTTTCCGCAGGAGTGGATGATCACGGCGATCTGCAGGAGCAGCCGCTCTCTGCTTCCCATTTTATGATAGCGCTTCATGGCGTCGAAGATCTGGAGCACATAGGACTCCACCAGGTCTGAATGGCTGCCCTGGCACCGGTAGCGCCTGGCCATGTCCCGGGATGCGCTTATGATGTCGTTGTCGAAATTATGCTTCAGCTGGATCAGCTTCTTATCCAGGGCATATTCGGCTGCGATCCCGTCGCAGAGCCTGGTCCCCGGGATCCAGATGGCCTCGGCCCCGGTCATTTCCAGGAACTTTTTATAAATGACAGCGCTGGGAAGAAGCAGGGGCGCATACTCTGCGCTGACGCCGAACTGCTCCTCCACCGCTTCTGGATCCATCCCGGACAATCTTTCATAAAGGCGGTCGAACTGCTCCCTGGTGACCCACTGGAGCGGTTTTCCCCCGTCCTCGTACCGGAACAGGTACATGATATTCTCTCCAGTTCCGATGACATGCTTGATCCGGCGCTCCTCCAGGTACATCTTCTGGTAGTTGGAGAGCTCGCTTTCCACCATTTCCCCGATGATCCGCCGGGTCCCCTCTGCAGTGGAGCTTACGTTCTTTAAAAGCTCTCCGATCCTTAGGACACCCAGGGGAAGGTTTTCTGTGGATACCAGGAGCTTTTCGTCAAACAGGGAGATCTGCATGCTTCCAAACCCCACGTCCAGGATGGCCGTTCCCTTGCGGATGTTCCGGTCAAACTCATCGTCTGCCACAGCCAGGGCCTTATAGGTCAGAAGTCTCTGTTCTGAGTTGCTGATGATCTGGACCGTAAGCCCGGTGCGGACCCGGATCTGCTCCAGAACGATCCGGCTGTTCTTCGCCTCCCGCATGGCGCTGGTGGCATAGGCCCGGTATTCAGTGATCCGGTAGCCCTTCATGATCCTGGAAAAGTCCTCCAGAACCCGGCACAGCTCCTCCACCATTTCGTAGCTGATCTTCCTGTCATTATATGTATCGCTTCCCAGGGAGATCACATGACGGACGTGATCCACCTGCCGGATCCTGTTTTTCCCGGAGATCTCATAGATCCCCATCTCCAGCTCAAAGGACCCCACCTCAATGGCTGCAAACATACGGACTGCCATTTTACGCACCCCTCCTAATAATTGCCCAGAATCTTCATGGACGAGGCCTCGGCCTGGATCCCTGCCAGGGCGTTATGCACCGGAGCATGGCTCAGATTCCCTTCGATATCCACAAAAAACCGGTATTCAAAGGGCTTGTCGGGGATGGGCCTGGACTCGATCATACGCATGTTGACTCCGTTGAAGATAAAATTTCCAAGGATCTTATACAGGGAACCGCTGACATGGGGGACTTCAAAGGTGACGGTCACCTTAGACGCCTTTTTCTCATAGACCGGCTCTCTGGAGAGCACCAGGAACCGGGTGGTATTTCCCCTCTCATTGCTGATGGAGGTCTTAAGCTCCGCAAGGCCGTAAAGCTCTCCGGCGGTACGGCTGGCCACGGCTGCCTGGGTCTTATCCCCTTCCTCCATGACCTTTTTTGCGGCAGCCGCCGTATTTAACACGCTTACCTGGTTCCAGTCCCCGTGGCTGTCCAGATACTCTGAGCACTGCATCAGCGCCTGGTTATGGGAATACACCGTCTTCACATCTGAGACTGACGCTCCGGGGACCCCTAAGAGCACATGGTCCACAGGCACATAGATCTCTCCCACGATATAATTGTCATATCTGGATAACAGGTCATAGTTGGTGATAACGAAGCCGGCGGTGGAGTTTTCAATGGGAAGCACTGCATAATCCGCCTGCCCCCTCTCCAGCTCCCTGATCGTGTCCTCGAATTTTTCCACATGGTAGGCGTCTGCATCCTCCCCGAAATACATGCGGACGGCCGCGTGGCTGTACGCGCCCTCCACGCCCTGGAACACCACCCGGACGTCCCTTTTCCGGATCTCCTCCACCTCTGTAAAGCCCAGGGGCGGTGTTTTTTTCCTGGCGCACAGAAGGCTGTACTGGTATCTGCGGCTCATGGTCATGAGCTGTGTGAACAGCTCCTCCACCGCCTCCTTATTCTGGTCTCCCGCTGCCATCTCCCGGACTGCGGCAAGCTTCTGCTTTTCCCGCTCTCCGTCGTAAACGGCCTTTCCTGTCTCGATCTTATACTCTGCCACCTGGCCGCAGACGGCCATGCGTTCCTCAAACAGCCGGACGATCTCCCGGTCGATCCCGTCCAGCTTTTCCCTGCATTCCTTCAGATCAGGCGTTTTCATTCTGTATCTCCCCCAGCATTTTTACGATTTTCTCTCTTGTGTAGGCTCCAGCGTGCTTTCTCTGGTCCGGCTCCAGCTCCTTTATATAAAACGGCTCTCCATAATAAACCGTCACATGGGACGGACGGATAAACGGAAAATGGCTTTCAAAGGCCTCTGCCGTTCCCACCATTGCCACAGGAACCACCGGACAGCCGGATTTTTCCGCGATCTTAAGACTCCCCTCTTTAAATACCAGAAGCTCCTTCAGATCCTTATTCCGGTTTCTGGTACCCTCGGGAAAGATCCAGACGGAGATCCCGTTTTTTACCTTTTCGATCCCCTCCAGGATCGTTTTTAGACCGGCCTTGATATCCTTTCTGTCCAGGAACAGGCAGTTGACGTTCTTCATCCAGCTCCTTAAAAGGGGGATCTTCTCCATCTCCTTTTTCGCCACAAAACCCACGAAGCCCGGTACTGTGGTGTAGCCCACCAGGATGTCAAAATAGCTCCTGTGGTTTCCCACAAAAAGCACCGCCCTGTCTCTGGGTATATTCTCCGCCCCTTTGACGGTGACAGTGATCCCCGCCAGCTTCAGGATCAGGGAAAACATATACTGGACGATCTTAAGGCTCTCCACGTCCCTGGCATGGGGATCCTTTTTTCCAAGAGAATTCTGGGCCGCCAGAAGCGGATATCCCAGGGTCAGAAAACCGATCAGCGTCACAGCCACTAAAATAAGTCGAATCATAATCCTCACCTTTTTCGTATTTTTGACGGTTTCCAGGCGGCCGCTTTTGTCCTGTCCCGGCGGCCCCGGCGTCATCTTCCTATTATATAAAACTATCCTGCCGATTGCAAGAAAATCCCCGGGATTTCCCGCCGTTTTACATCTTCTTTACGCAGGATTTACCGGATCTTTTCCCTGGGTGATCCTCTCAAACAAAAGTCCGGCCCCGAACCAGAGCGGGGCAAAATCCAGCCGTATGAGGCCGTCCACACTGAACCGGCAGCCGGTGTAATCCCAGGGGCAGGCCCTAAGGGACCGGAGGAGCCGCCCTGTCACATATTCCGCAGTAAAAATAAGCGCCATGTCCCTCAGTCCATGACGCAGGAGCCGGTCCGCCGGATCCGTTTTTCCCGGCCGGAGAAGATACCGGTCCAGACTCCGGCAGAAAGGGCCCAGAAAGGCCCCCATGCCGTAAATGGGGAACATAAAAAGAGAGGTCTTCCCCACAAGCCTCCGGTCGCCGGAGGCCAGGGAGACCAGGGACGTAAATATGATCTCCATGCACCACCCGGCGGCGCCGCATTTTAAAAAATCCTTCATTCTGTTTTCCATAGGAACAGTGTGGCAGAAAATGCCGCCGGATATGCAGAAAGACGTGCTTTACAGATACTGGTTCTTATCCCTGTCGTAAAAATAATCAATGGACGAAAGGGTCTCATCCAGGGTTTCCCGATCCAGGGAAAGGGCGCTGCAAAGCTCTTCGAGGCTGGGATAAAAGTCTCTCAGCTGGGTATTGATGTAGCTTAAAAGCATCACAGGATCTCTGGGGATTCCAGTCATGGCGGTCACCTCCTTTTTCTTATTTTCTTCTCCATACAGTTGAACCTCCCGTCGATTTTTGGTATGATTGGTAAAAAGCGATCACCAGTATCTATGATATCTACGAAAGGGGATACATCTATGAAACATATTCTTCTTTTAGGGACCGGGGGCACCATCGCCTGCAAGCACGGAGATTCCGGACTGACGCCGCTCCTTACGGGAGACGAGCTTCTGTCCTACGTTCCGGCGGCCCGTTCCTTTTGTGAAGTGGAGGCCATCCAGGTCTTAAATATCGACAGCACCAATATCCATCCGAAGCACTGGCAGCTTTTATGCCATGTGCTGGAGGAAAATTACGATAACTACGACGGCTTTGTGATCTGCCACGGCACCGATACCATGGCCTATACTGCTGCCGCCATGTCCTATCTGGTCCAGCACTCCAAAAAGCCCATCGTCATCACCGGCGCACAGAAGCCCATCGACCTGGATGTGACCGACGCCCGCACCAACCTGCTGGACAGCCTGCGGTTCGCCTCCTGTGAACGGGCCCACGGCGTAAATATCGTCTTTGACGGAAAGGTCATCGCCGGCACCCGCGGAAAGAAGGAGCGCACCAAGAGCTACAATGCCTTTTCCAGCATCAACTTCCCCTATCTGGCAGTGATCCAGGACGAGCACATCCTGTTCTACATCGACGACAAATGGCAGGACCGGGAAAATGTCCGATTCTACCATGATCTGGACGACCGGGTGGCTCTCTTAAAGCTGATCCCGTCCATGGAGTCCTCCATCCTGGACTATATGGGAGAGCATTACGACGCTGTGGTCATCGAGTCCTTTGGAGTCGGCGGTCTTCCCTCCTATGAGTCCGGTGATTTCTACCACTCCATCGAAAAAATGACCCAGGCCGGAAAGATCGTGGTGATGACCACCCAGGTGACCCAGGAGGGCAGCAACATGTCCGTTTATGAAGTGGGCCAGAAGATCAAAAACGCCTTCGGCCTCATCGAATCCTACGATATGACCCTGGAAGCCACGGTTACCAAGCTCATGTGGATCCTGGGCCAGACAAAGGAGCCGGAGCAGGTAAAGGAAATGTTCTACCAGACCGTGGGCCACGATATTTTATGGAAGGCCGTGACGAAATAGCCCCATACCAGAGGATCATCCGCAGACCCCGGTCAGAAATGACCGGGTCTCTTCTTTTTCCGGAGCTGTGAACAGAGTCTCTGCCTTTCCGTATTCCACAAGACGCCCCTCGGAGAAAAAAGCCGCGTCGTCGGCGATCCGCCTGGCCTGGGCAATGTTGTGGGTGACGATGACGATGGTATAGCGTTCCTTAAGGCCGAGAAGGGTCTCCTCGATCACCGCTGATGCCTTCACATCCAGGGCAGAGCAGGGCTCGTCCAGGAGCAGCACCTCCGGCTCCGCCGTCAGCGCTCTGGCGATACAAAGCCGCTGCTTCTGCCCGCCGGAAAGCTTCAGTGCGCTTTTGGAAAGTTCACCCTTTACTTCCTCATACAGGCCCGCCATCATAAGCTTCTCCCTTACGATCTCCTCCAGCTGCTCCTTCTTCCGGATCCCATAGTATCTGGGAGCATAGGTCATATTTTTATAAATGGAAAACGGAAACGGCTGGGGCGTCTGGAATACCAGCCCCACCCTCCGGCGCAGCTCCTCCCGGTCCATGGTGCGGGTGTCCCGTCCCAGAAGACAGATCTCCCCCTTCATCTCTGCCTCCGGCTCTTCCCACAAAAGACCGTTCAGCGCCCGCAGGAGCGTGGTCTTTCCGCTTCCGGACGGTCCCATGACCGCCAGGATCCGGCCCGGCCGGATCCCCATGTTCACATCCTTTAATACGGGATGCTCCCCGTAAAAAACACTGACATTTTTAAGCATCAGGATCTCTTCCATCGGTTCTGACTCCTCCTTGCGTAAGCTGTGGCCAGCAGACTGCTCAAAAGTATCATGGCCATCATCACAAAGGCCGTGCCGTAGGCTGTATCCATGGATGTGGATCCCTGGGCCACCAGAAGATACAGGTGCAGCGGCAGGGCCATGGCCGGAGAAAAGATACTGTCCGGCACCGCCGCATAGGCTACGGCTCCCGTAAAGATCATGGGCGCCGTGGCTCCCATGGCGTAGCAGCCGCCCAGGATGATCCCGGATACCAGTTCCCCCCGGCACGCCGGCAGCACGATCCGCGTGATCGTATAGAGCTTCGAGCAGCCCAGGCTGTATGAGGACCGGATTAACTCCGCCGGTACCTCCCGGAACGCCTTTTCAGCCCGTACCTCAATAAAGGGCAGGATCATCACCGCCAGGGCCACTCCGGCGGAAAAGATGCATCGGCCCAGATTCAGATCCCGTACCAGAAAGCTGTATGCAAAAAGCCCCAGCACAATGGACGGGATCCCGGAAATACACTGGATCACCAGGCGTATGGCCTGGTAGAGCCTCTGGCTCCTGCAATAAAACACCAGATAGAGGGCTGAGGCTGCCGCCGGAACAGAAGCGAGAACCATGGCCGTTCCGGTAAAGCACAGGCTTCCGGCAATGGCAGGCCAGATCCCCCCTTCTTCTCCCAGCACCAGTCCTTTGGGGGCCTCCGTCAAAAATTCCACGCTGATGATCCCGGCCCCCTGGAAAAAAACGTATCCAAAAAGAAACAGGACCGCTGCACAGACAGCGCTGATGCCTGCATACGCCCATATTTTCGTAAAGGTTCCGATCCATCTCATAGCGTCTCCCCCTCCATCCGGCTGCGGATCAGGCCAATGAGCCCGTTGATGAGGAACAACAGGAGCATGAGCACCATCCCCGCCGCATAAAGCGCATGGTAGTGGGTGCTCCCATAAACGGCCGTCCCCATTTCCAGGGCGATCACCGAGGCAATGCTCTCGCTCTTTCCCAGGAGCCTCGGGAACAGATTGGCGTTTCCCATGACCATCATCACCGCCATGGTCTCCCCCATGGCCCGGCCGATGGCCAGGATCATGGAAAGAAGGATGTTCCTCCCCGATGCAGGAAGGATCACGGTTGCAGCCGCATACCATCGTGAAACGCCCAGGGCACAGGCCGCCAGCTCATATTTTTCCTTTTCCTTCAGCATGGTCTCGCAGCAGGAGGACACCAGGAAGGGAAGGAGCATCACCGCCAGCAGGATCCCTGCCGCCAGAACGCAGGAGCCGGTGGGCACTCCGGCCTTTAAAAACAGCTTCACTAACACCTGCAGGCCAACAAACCCATAGATCACCGAAGGGATACCAGCCAGAAGGTCCACAAAGGGATACAAAAAGCTCCGCAGCCGTTCCGTTGCAACAAACGCCAGGAATACCGCCGCTCCCAGCCCTGCTCCCAGAGCCAGGGCCAAGGCGGTAAAGGAGACTGCTATCGTAGCGGCAATGAAGTTGAAGATCCCAAACGAGACCGTCCCGGTATAGTCCACAGGCATCCACCTGCTTCCAAACAGAAAGTCCAGGACGCTTACCTCAGAAAACAGGGGCAGGGCTTCCCGGACGATAAAATAAATGACAAATCCCAGTACCAGAATGGAAAAGACCGTCATCCCGCAGATAAAAAACGCAAAAATCTTATCCAGCTTCTTTCTCATCGCACCTCTCCATCAACAGGACAGCCCTGCAAAGGGCTTTCTTTCTGTCTCTTACATACAGATACTGGGGGCGGCAGAATTCCCGGCATCCCCGGTCCTCTGCCATTCCCCCAGCTTTGATCCTATTGGACTTTTTTCGATTGTCAGAGTTTATTCTCCCACAGTAAAGGCCGGGATATATCCGTTGGCCTCTGTCACATCGTAGCCAGTCTGGGAGAAGATGTAATCAATGAACGCCTGCTCAGAGGGGCTGACCGCATCACCGGTCACGAACATAACGGGACGCTGGATCTTATAGGTATCCCCAACGATATTCTCCACTGTGGGCTCAACGCCGTCTACCTTCATAGCCTGAAGGAC
Organism: Alitiscatomonas sp.; assembly: GCF_037242085.1. Lineage (NCBI taxonomy): Bacteria > Bacillati > Bacillota > Clostridia > Lachnospirales > Lachnospiraceae > Alitiscatomonas > Alitiscatomonas sp. Next base: position 41,835 of record NZ_JAXXBR010000096.1, read on the forward strand.
CTGCTTCTCAGCATTGGCCTTATTGTACGCACCGAAGCCTGCGTAGCCGATCCCCCACGGATCATTGGCAATGTTTGTAGCCAGTTCCGTCATGGATGCGGACTGGGTCGCAGATGCGGTCACCTCGCTGTCGCCCATGACAGATTTCTGGAATACCTCATAGGCTCCGCCGGACAGATCGCGGATATATACGTTGATCGTCTCCGCCGGAAGGGAAGCATCCACCTGATCCCAGGTGGTGATCTCTCCTGCGAAGATCTGGCGGATCTGATCGGTGGTCAGATCGTCCGTTACTCCGCAGATGGGATTCTCTGCATTGACGGAAACCGTCAGGGCATCCCTGGCAACGATAAAGGACTGGTAATCGGCTCCCAGTTCCTCCACCTCTTTATCCTTCATGGCTCTCGCCACCATACCAAAGTCCGCAGTCTTATCGACAGCTGCGCTGACTCCCACGCCGGAGCCGCCCGGAGCCACATAAATGGAAATATTCTCAGCCGGGAAGGACGGATCCACCTTATCCCAGGTCACGAATTCCTCTGTAAAAGAAGAGGCCAGTGAGGACATGATCGGATAAAGGGAGGTGGAGCCGCAGAACAGCACGGAGGCCTGGAATTTCTCTTCTTCCTTTTCCGCTGCTGTGGTCTCAGTTTCCTTTGTCTCCTCCGCTTTTGTCTCTGCCGCCGTAGTCTCAGCTGCCTTTGTCTCTGCCGCCGTGGTCTCTGTCTTCCCGCCGTTTCCTCCGCATGCCGTCAGCATTCCCATGGATACGGACACAGCCAGAAGCTTCGCAAGATTCTTTTTCATTCTCTTTTCCTCCTTAGATAATATTGGGATAAAATCTCAAACATATCAAGTATAGTCTCGGAAGCTGTAAAAAGCTAATTGAATTTTTCTATATGGCATCTGAGGCTTTTACAGAAAATCTATCCTGGGTCTCCTGGCATCCCTGGAAGCTCCGTGCTATAATAGAAACGCTTCATAAAAATATACATAGGGAGAGCAATCATGAACATCCAGATCCCAGGCTATAAAACCTTAGACCTGTCCTTTCTCGTTTTAGATTATAACGGAACCATCGCCGTGGACGGCCAGATCCCTCTTGAGGTAAAGGAGGCCCTGGTCCGCCTTTCAAAGGATCTCCAGATCCATGTCCTCACCGCGGATACCCACGGGACCGCCAGGGCCATGTGCCAGGGACTTCCTCTGACCATCCAGACCTTTCCGGCCGGCTCTGCCATGGATTCCAAGCTGGCCATCGTCCGCTCCCTGGGGCCGGAGCGCTGCGTTTCCATCGGCAATGGCCGCAACGACTGCCTTATGTGCAAAGAAAGCGCCCTTTCCATCTCCGTCATCGGAACAGAAGGCGCTTATTCAAAGCTCTTAAGCTGTACGGACCTGTGTACCACATCCATTCTGGATGCCCTGGCCCTTCTGGAAAAACCAAAGCGGCTGGCGGCAGACCTGCGGGGCTAGGCCCGCGCCTGGCTCCCGCCCGGAAGCCGCCAAAGGCATTTTCTGCAACAAAAAAATGCATCTGATAGGAATCGAACCTACGCACACGGCTCCGGAGGCCATTGCTCTATCCACTGAGCTACAGATGCATCTTTTATATAATACAACACTTTTTCAAAACTTGCAAGGGGTTCCTGCAAATTTTTTATATATTTTTTTGCGGCCCCCTATTTCCCTCCCCGGCTCCCGGACATTGGTATCTGGGTTTTCCCAGACTGGCCTTTCCGTATTCGATGGCCTGTTCCGGACACCGGCAGATGCAGGCCATACAGTGGGTACAGTCTGATCCCCACACAGGGCTCCCGTCCTCCAGACGGATATTGGACAGGGGACAGAGCCTTACACAGGCCCCGCAGCCTGTACACCTTTCCGTGGTCCTGAATTTTCCCGCATGGACGAACAGCTTGTAAAACACAGGATTCACCACGGTGCTGAGGAACCGGTCCAGAAGCGAGATCTCCGCCTTCGGAAGCGGATTCTCTTTTCTGATGTGTTCTGCGATCTGGTCCGCCTGGGGGATAGCCTTCCCGATGATCCGTTCTGCCTCCGTCCTGTCCGGCACCGGGAACATGGCCACATAATTTTCCGGCATCACTACTTTTCCACAGCCCATATATTCCATTCCCTTTTTTTCACAGAACCGTTTTGCATACCCTCCGGCATTTCCGATCCCGTCGCCGCAGGTCATTACAAAGTACAGCTTCCGGCTTCCTGAAAGCCTCGTTTTCTTCAGCCAGTTTCCCAGCACATGGGGGATCTGCCAGCCATAGGTAGGGCAGACCACCACAAACGGCCGGCTGGAGCTGAGCCTCCCATAATCGTTCTCCCTTATCATGGGAAACACATCCACAGCCGTATCTCCCGTTTTTTCTGCGATCCGCTTTGCAATAAAAGCGCTGTTTCCCGTTCCTGTAAAATATAAGATCATATTCCTTCCTCCATTGGTTTTATTATACTTCCAATTTTGAAAAATTACCAGTTTTTCCTCTATGTGTTGCTAAATTTTTGCTTCCTATTTATTTTTCGCGAAAAATGTATTAAAATACAGTGAAAATGGGAACTATAATGAATTTAAATAAAATGAGCTATATTGTACAATGGATTTGAGGTGACTAGCTATGCAGGAATTTTCCCAGCCCCTGGGCGATGCGGTAAAAAAGGCACGCGGTGAACTGGGGCTCACACAAAACCAGGTTGCAGACCAGATCGACGTCGATGTGCGTACAGTAATGAATATTGAAAATTATAAAGGGAATCCCAAAATGGAGATCTTATTCCCTCTGATCCGTGCGCTCAAAATAGATTCCAGAGAGATCTTCCATCCGGAGATCCGCCTGGATAACCCGGCTGTCAGTAAGCTGCACCTTCTGATCGAGCAGTGCAGCGAGGATGAAGCTGCTGCCCTGATCCCTATTATTGAATCCATTCTGTCCGCCCTCCGGACCGGCCGCCCATCCAGACCCGGCCGTTTATAATATTCCGGAGACTATTTCTGTCCAGTACCGGACCTTGTGAATAAAAGCGTATCTTTTTGCTCTCTTCATATGTATTACAATTCACCCTTGATTTGAAAACCAGCCTGTACTATAATGAAGGTGCCTGATGCACGCCAAAGTACCGCAGACCGATGCTTCTGCGGGAGTGCAGCAGGTCCTACATTCAGAAAGCCCGCTCTCCTGCACCGGAGAACGGGCCTGATCCCACTCTGTATCCCAGATCCTGTCCGGAAGCTGTGACCAGAGGTTTCCGGACCTTCAGAATCCGCACAGTATGATTCCTTCTGAATCCCAATAAGGCCGGGACCCGGAGTGGGATCTTTTTTCTTTTCTATCCTATTTGATCGTGATCCTTCCCTGTCCCCTGGGATCTTTGTATTCTTCTCCCACGGTTCCTCCCAGATATTCACTGATATAGGAAGTGATGGTATCCACATCCACCATGGTCTCATCCTTTAAAATAGGACAGCCCATGAGCATGGACATGCCGTCTCCACCGGATTTTAACCAGTAGTTGTGGGAGGCCAGCGTATAGGTCCGGTTCACATCCAGGGGCTCTTCTCCCACATAGATATCCCGCACCCGGTACTCGCCGCCCACAGACACGAAATTTCTCTTTTCATCCAGCACCACGCTGGAGGGCACAGAGGAGTCCACCGTATACGTAAGCCCGGAAACGTGGATAAAGCCGCCGCTTTCCTCGGGATAATTCTTCACGCCCATCTCCAGGGCGTCCTTGATCTTCTGCCCGGAGACCTCTGCCATACAGATCATATTCCCATAAGGGAATACGCTTAAAGCGTCCTCATAGGTGATATCTCCGGCTTCGATCCCGGCACGGATGCCGCCGCCGTTCATAAAGCCGATATCCGCACCCATCATATAGCGGCTGGCGTCGGCGCAGAGGTCGCCCAGGTTGGTCTCTGCCTTCCGCACTGCCCGCAGCCCGGTCTCCGGATCCTTATCCATCAGATCCACATCTGTGCGGCCCAGGACCACCTTCAGAGACTCCTCATACTGGGACTTGATCCCGTTGATGAAGCTCTCCATCTCCGCGTCCTTTGCCGGATTTCCCTCTGCGTCCGTCACGGCGCTCACATGGGAGGCCTGGATCTGTCCGTCGGTGGTGATGGTCAGCTTTCCGATGTTGGCAAACTTGGTGCCGGTCTGGGTCAGTACCACCATCTCCCCGCTCTCGTTGGGAACATTTTCCACACAGACCTCATGAGAGTGGCCGTCAATGGCGGCGTCGATGCCGGTGGTGTTGGCGATCACGCTTCTGGAGCTCCACTTCTCTGTGATCCCGTTATCGCCCAGATGGCCCACCATGATCACATAGTCGGCGCCTTCGCCCCTGGCCTGGTCCACGGCACTCTGTACCTGGCTGTATAAGGCCTCTCCCGTCTCATCCTCACAGAAGCCGAAGCGGTATCTTCCAAACTGGTCCTGGAAGTAGGCCGGCGTGGATTTGGTGATGCTCTCCGGTGTGGCAACGCCTACAAAGGCTACCTGGATATCGTCGTACTCCATGATCCTGTAAGGCGCAAACACCTGGGTCTTTGACGGCAGGTTTACAAAGTTGCAGGCAGAATAGCCGCAGTCCAGTCTGGCGGAAAGTCCCAGGAGCTTTTCCATCCCGTAGTCGAATTCATGATTTCCGGGAACGGCAAAATCGTATCCGGCCTTATTCATGATCTGCACCAGGTACTCGCCCTCGGACAGGGTCCCCACCGGCGCGCCCTGGATGGCGTCCCCGGCATCCACCAGGGTCACATACGGAGTCTCCTCCTTCATCTGGTTTTCATACCAGACAAGTCCGGCGTAGCCCATGTTTTCCTCGATGCCGCAATGGGTATCGTTGGTGTGGAGGATCACCACATCGTGATCCAGGGCAAAGGCCGTCTGGCACGTGAGGGCCGCCATAAAAGCGGCTGCTGAGAGGGTCAGGATCTGCTTTTTCATTTCACAACCTCCTTAAAATATAGTTTTCCCCATAAAAAACAAAGAAGTCCCATGAACCAGTCACGGGACTCCTGTTTTCAATGTTCTCTTTTCTGTTCCGGATCTTATGCTCTGGACAGATACTCGCCTGTACGGGTATCGATCTTAACGCGGTCTCCGGTGCTTACGAATAACGGAACGTTGATCTGTGCGCCAGTCTCAACGGTTGCCGGCTTTGTAGCGCCTGTTGCTGTATCGCCCTTGAAGCCCGGCTCTGTATCTGTGATCTCCAACTCAACGAATAAGGGAGCCTCTACGGAGAATACGCTTCCGTTATAGGAGCATACCTTAACAACTTCGTTTTCCTTCACGAACTTTAAGGCATCGCCAACGATATCCTTGTTTAAGGCAACCTGCTCGTAGGTGTTGTTGTCCATGAAGTTGTAAAGATCGCCGTCTGCATATAAATACTGCATGTCCACGCGGTCGATCCTTGCTGCCGGGAATTTCTCAGTGGGGCGGAAGGTTCTCTCAACTACACCGCCGTTGATAACGTTCTTTAATTTAGTTCTAACGAAAGCGGCGCCCTTGCCCGGCTTTACGTGCTGGAATTCCATGATCTGTACTACCTGACCGTCAATCTCAAGTGTCACGCCATTTCTAAAATCGCCTGCTGATACCATAAATGATATTCCTCCTTAAAATCTGATTCTCTCATTTCACGCTTATGGCTGATTCTATCCTATTTTATACTATAATGCCTATGTTTTCAACCATTTTTTACAAAAATCAGGCAGCAGTTCAACTGCGCAAAGATCCCGGCAGGAAAAAGCGCTGAAAACCTGATTTCATAAGCATTTTCTGTCTGGATCCCCATAGGGCTGAACTGTTTTAAAATCAAACATCCGGCTTCTGCCTTTGTTTCTTATAGGCCCGGAGCACCACCGCCTCCAGATACCGCTTGAAAACGATCTGGATCTCCTCATGGGGATCCATGGGCTTTGTGAGGATGCTGTAAAGGCCTGTGCGCCTGGCCCCCCACACGTCGGTAAAAAGCTGGTCCCCAATAAAGAGGGTGTTCTCCCGGCCTGTCCCCATGACCTCCATGGCCCGCTCATAGCCCTTCACCGACGGCTTTCCCCCTTTAAATATATAGGGGCTCTTTACCTGGCCGGCAAAGGGAGCCACCCGCGGCTCCTTATTATTGGAAAGGATGCAGGTGGAAAAGCCCATGGCCCTCAAGCTCTCAAACAGGCCGATGGAACGGGCGTCCGCCGGAGCGCCGTGGGGAACCAGGGTGTTGTCCACGTCAAAGATGATCCCCCGGTAGCCCTTCCGGTACAGCTCCTCAAAGGGGATCCCATAGGCGCTGTCCACATATTCGTCTGGAAAAAATCGTTCTAACATACGCGCCTCTGCTTATTACTTATTATTAAGGAACTTGGCCAGCTCCTCCATGAACGCGTTCACGTCCTTGAACTCCCTGTAAACGGAGGCAAACCGCACGTAGGCCACCTCGTCCACATCCTTCAGCTTCTTCATCACCAGCTCTCCGATCAGAGACGCCGGGATCTCCCGCTCCCCCATATTAAAGATCTGGTTTTCGATCTCATCGATCACAGCGCTGATCTCCTGGGAAGAGACCGGCCGCTTGTGGCAGGAAAGGAGGATCCCCTTCTCCAGCTTGGAACGGTCATATGTCTCCCTGGAATCATCCTTTTTTATGATCATAAGAGGCATGGTCTCCAGCTTTTCGTATGTGGTGAACCGGCGGCCGCACTGTTCACACTGTCTTCTCCGCCTGATGGAGCTGTTATCATCCGCCGGCCTGGAGTCGATGACCTTGGTGTCCGACGCATTGCAGAATGGGCATTTCATTCTCTTTTCCTCACTTCCTTTATTTCTGCGGTCTGGGCGGTTCTTCCCGAAGCCGTACCAGGACAATGTCGTCCCCCATCTGGCACACGTCCTCAAAGGGGATCACAAATTCCTTTTCCCGGCCCAGAAAGCCGCAGACACAGCCAGGCCCCGGAACGATCAGGGCCTTTATCTGGCCCGTACATGGATCAAACTCCATGTCCCCGACAAATCCCAGCCGTCTGCAGTCGCAGACGTTGATGACCTCCTTGCGCTTTAACTCGCTCATCCGCATAAAATCCCTCCGCCCATATGCTTCCGCTTATGAAAGCATATGCGCGGCGGTCTGTCCTGTTTCCTTGATCCTGACAGCTATTCTTCAACCTTCAGACGGTTCTTAAAATATCCGTCCGCACAGTAGATGGCTCCCACCGGATTGTGGGCCAGGACGCGGTCCTTGACCACCAGAGTCGTGACCCTGGCCTCCGAATACTGGTAAAACAGGGAGTCATGGCCCACGCAGAGGCCCAGGGCGATATTGAAATCCGTCTTCTGCTCGTTTAAGAGCTTCGCCTGGAGGATGGGGTTGCACATGGCCTCATACTGGCCCGGCTTCAGCTTCTTTTCATCGGGGATCCCGGCCTCTGTCTTGTCCACTCCCCCAGACTTACAGACGGCAGATACCACCGTAAAGCCCTCGTTCCTGAAAAGATCCGCCACGATCCTGGCTTCCTTTGCAAAACCGATGCAGAAGCCCAGTCCGATCTTTTTATATCCCATCCGTTTACAGAATACCATGGTCTCCTTCAGCCTCGGCCACTGGCAGTAGCCGTCATGCTCGATCTCTGAGGAGGTCACGAAAAACTTCTGCACCTCCGGCTTCTGATACTCTGCCTTTGCTTCCTCCACCAGGGCTTCCTGGCGCATGGGACAGTTTTTGGGCATATCCTTATGCTCCGGATCCTTGCACGCATGGATCGTGCAGCTTGCGCATGTATACATTTTATCCTCTCCTTTTTTTCACAGCTGATTCTATTTTAACGCTTCCGTATACTGTCTTTTAAGATCTTCCTGGCGTTTTCTCCCAGGATCGCCGCCTTTTCCCATGGGGAAAATCCGGTTTCTTCTATAAGGCGGATCGCCGCTCTCTGGCTCCCATAGGGAAAATCGCTTCCAAATATCACCCGGTCCGGCCCAAAGGAGCCTGCGATCCGCTCAAACTCGTCCTTATCCTGGAATTCTGCGCTCATGGCCGTATCGATATATACGTTTTCCGGCATACGGTACAGCCTGTCCTCCCCGGTCTGGTCCATGGACAGGCCGCCCATATGGGCCAGGATCACCGGTACGTCCGGAAGGAGGCGGATGATCTCTTCTGCCGATGCCGGGTGCAGATCATAGGGGCTGGGGACCTTGGCACAGCCGCAGTGGATCAGCACCGGAAGGCCCAGATGATTGATCCTCTCCCATATTTCCCTGTATTTTCCGTCCTCCAGATGTACCTTCTGGAACGGCGGATGGAACTTCACCCCGGCCATATGGAGATCCTTTAATTTCTCGATCTCCTCCAGCACGTGGGGACAGTCCGGATGGAGGCCTCCAAAGGAGATCAGATTGGTCCTTACGATCTCTCTGGCAAACCGGTTCACATCTGTCTGGGTCTCCGGCCTGGATACCACCGGCTGGACCACGGATAAGGAGATGTCTGCTTCCTCCATACGCCGGAGGAGGTTTTCCCGGATGGGAAGGCTGTCATAGGGATCCCCCTCCCGTCTGACCACCTCCATGGCCCGTCTGGCCAGGGCCACCGGATAAATATGGGTATGGAAGTCTATGATCTGTGTTTCCATGGGAAACCGTCACCTGCTTTCAGAATTGTTCTCCCTTCATCTTACCATTATTCCCCAGGAAATTCAATTTGTTTTGCAAAAACCAGGGAAAGCGCCGTTTTTGTGGGACGACAGCCCGGAGAGCCGGTGTGATATCCCGGTTATCTGAACATCAGATACAGGGCCAGGAGGAACAGGAGAAGCCCGCCCCATTGCCTGGTGATAAGAAGCGTCAGGAACACCACGAGCAGCAGAATGATGACCAGAAGAATGATCCCATTCATCGATCCATCGCTCTCCTTCCTTGTCATTTTTCTGTTCTTATCTGTCGTCAGCATCCTTCCCCATGGCCTGGGCGATCTGCTTCATAGCCATATCTATATAAAGATACACTCCGTCCCGGTCGCAGTGGTACAGGTTGGAATAGCTCGTACTTTCATTGGGAGAGATCGGATCAGGCTCCACCACCTCCGTGGCTTCCAGCAGTCCGGTCCCCAACTCCACAGCAGCGGTGAGAGCCTTTTTCAGCACCGCAAGCTGCCCGTTACACCAGAGTCCTTCCAGATCTTCCTGAACCTTTTTGTCCTGCTCCAGATCCCGGAGAAGCTGTGCCGCCTGATCCGGAGACAGGTACACACCAGAGCAGTAATTTTCAATGATCCGGTTTTCTGCCGGATTGGGAAAGACAGCCGGCACGATCTGCTCCCACGGAGTAAAATACCGGGCATATTCTGGCTTTTGCTCCACCAGAAAAGAAAAGGCGCTCCCTCTGGTGTAAAAGTAATCCCGGAAAAAGCCCTGGATCACTGCAATATAAAAGCCATGGCTCTTATCAAACAGCTCATCTGGTCCTGTCCCAGCTCCGACCCGCAGGGTATCCAGATACTTTTCCGCATAGAAATCCTCCATCCCATACTGTGCCGCAAGGGCCAGCACCTTTTCCTCCCGGCCCTGCTGTACCCATGTAAGAGGCCCAAAATACCATTCCTGCATTTCCTCCGGTGAGATCGGGTGGAAACTCACATCATATCCCATAAAATTCCTCCTTAATAATCCAGTAAAACCGGCACCTGCTGTCGGGGGGGCCACCAACAGGTGCTTCACCCGCCCGCAGGAGCTATGCGGATTTGAACGTAACCTGCGCATCCTCATCCTTCCGCACGCTTTGCACCGCCTCAGTGGACAGCCCCCAGTCTGGAGCAATTTCGGCGGCCAGCTCTGGGAGATCCCGCTCCCGCAAAGCTGCCAGCCGTTCAGACGCCAGTTCTCCCTCCAGAAGAGCGCAGTCCAAGGTGTCCTCCGTCTGGGAAGCAGGAAAGCGGTGCTTTCCCAGCCTGCAGTCCAGAAGGGCAAAGATGCCCTGTTCCAGCGAGTGAGCGTGCGAAGGGCCCATTGCCTTTTTTGCAGAATCGCAGTCTTTCAGCGCTGCGTACCCCAGCTGATGGAATCACAGCTGCGCGGTCATAAATAAACTCCTTAATCAAAATCCATCCAGACCATGTGCTTTCCACAGTGGAGACACTGGAACAGATAGCATTGCAGATGGCCGCCGTTGACCGATTCCCGGATCATTTCCTTCTGCTCCCCGTCCCACATGGGATCGTCCAGCACCTCATCCAATACCCCCAGCGCCCGCAGTTCCCTGGCTCCCACATAGCCCAGAAAGGCGCAGTAGTCGCCGCAGTGGGCCCTCCAGTATTCCTGCTGCCAGCCGCAGTAGCCGGGGGTGCGGTGGATAAGCTCGTCCAGCCGCTCCGGATCATCTACGCCATCGTCCACAGAGTAATCGTCATGAAAGCTTCCGTCATATTTCTGGACTGCTTTGCCGTCTGCGATACATTCCGGGCACAGATAGTCAATATCCTCCACCGAAAAGAAGGGGGCCGTATAGAAGAGGCGGGTGATTTTTCCGCAGCAGTCACAGACAACGCCCTCCTCAGACTCCTTAAAAGCCCCGGTATCCAAAGGATCCGGGTGATAGCGGAAGACGGGCAGTCCCATCCAGGCCCATCGCTCCTTCTCTTTCTGCTTTTCCTTTGGCGTTTTTGGCATGGGAACAGCGTAGTGGTTTCCCCAGCTTTCCGCATATTCCTTCAGTGTGCCCAGACGTTTGAGGACCTTCCGGTCTGAACGGTTCCCGATCCGTGAAAGCAGGTCGTAAGCGTCCTTCTTGAAGTCCAGAAGGTCGTACACATCCACCAGAACCTCTTTTGCCTGCCTGTCTCCGGACTGTTCCAGTTCCTTTTTGAAACCATAGAGAGCGCGGACGCTGTCCGGGCCGCCGTCAGCTGCGGAAAACCGTTTTTTTAGTTCAATATATTTTTTCAAATATTCGTTCATTTGCACGTTCTCCCATCAATCCCACCGGAAATTATAGTCAGTGCCGCTTCGATCCGCTCCAGGAGCTTCACTCCTCTAAGCGCTTCAGGTATGGAGCAGGAACCGTTTTTGTCAGCCATACTCCATTGGCGGACAGGTAAAAGAGCGATCCGTCCCTATGCATCTGCCCGGCATCCACCAGGTAGATCACAGGCTCCCCATGCCGGCGGCCCACCTTCTCCGCTGTTTCCACATCAGGTGAAAGGTGGACATACAGGCGGCTTTGGGGGAGCAGTCCCTGGGCCTCGATGGAGGCGGAAAACCGCCGGGCAGTTCCATGGTACAGCGTCTCCGGCGGCTCGGCCACAGGAAGTTCCACATCCACCTGGACGGAGTGGCCCTGGCTGGCCCGGATCCGCGTCCGGTCTTCATTGAAAACATACCGCTGCTTGCTGTCGCTCCTCACGATCTCCTCCAGAATATCCTGGTCAATAAAATACTTCTTACTGATGCCTGCCAGCAGCGCATTTACATCCGCCCAGCCGTGGGCATCCAGCTGGATCCCGATGACCTCCGGCTTGTGCCGAAGGATCAAACTTATATATTTACTGATCCTTGTGAGATCAGGCGTCGTCTCTCTCATTCCGTGTCCTCCAGATCATTGGTCAGGCTGACTCCACCCGGATGACCGGCCTGTAAAAGTCATAGTCTCCATTCAGTTCATTGTCCTCCTGCACTTCCGGCTTACAGTGGGGCGAACAGGGAAGGAAGCCCAGGAACGGCCCCAGACCGCCGCAGATACTGCACCCGCCGTCGCCGCCGCAGGTGGTGAATCCATCGGCCTGCACCACCTCCCGCATATAGGGGTCATAGGCAATGGACAAGCCGAAAAAGTTGGGTTCCTCCATATCGTAAGGCCTGTCCCCGTCCTCCTCCATATCTTCAAACCAGTGCAGACGCATGGAGTAGTCCAGCCCATCCCCCCAGGGAAACAGGGTCCGGCACCCGCCGCCGCACAGATAGGCCCACTCGTCTGCTGTGGGCAGGGAAAGGCCCTGTTTCTTCAGCTGGTCAAGAAGGGCTTCATACTCTGTGCGGTGATAGATCCAGGTCTGAAAGCCATCCTCCGTCCGTTCCATACGGGCCGACTGGTGCAGGGTAAGGCTGCTGCTGTCACTCCTGGCGAAGTCCCGGAATTCCTTCAGCCAGCCAGGATGGGCGGTCAGCCTGGGATCATCCAGCTGTACCGGCTCCCAGCAGAGCTCCTCCAGCTCCCGGCCTGCCAGCATGGGGCCGATGGATGCCTGCCGCACGGGAGCCATGCTCTCTTTGATCAGCTCTTCCGGCTCCTGATCCGCCTCCCATTCCTGGAACAGGTACTCCAGTTCCTCCCGGCTTTCCTCATTCAGCCCCACAGCAAACCGTTCCCAGCCCAGTGTGACCGTATCGCCGGGGACAAAGACGAACTCGCGGCCATCCTTTTTGAATACGCCGGTGGTGCAGCTCTGGCCCCAGCGTTCAAAGGTATGCAGGCCGAGAAAGGCCATATCATAACGAACAGCCAGGTTTTCCATCAGCGCCTGCTTCTCAGTGGGATCCATTTTATTAAATTGGGGGCGGTATAAATTTACGTTCATGATCACTCCTCTTTCTGTCCGTTCAGTCTGCTCCGCACGATTTTTCCAGTTCCTATACCTGCTCCTCAAGATCCAGGAGCAGGCTGGAAAAATTTTCTGCGGTCTCCCAACAGAGCCTGTATTCCCGGCCATGTTAGGCGCATCTGCACCGTCTTTTCATCGCCGCTGGCCTACCGGCCCATCCTGGACAGCAGCTCCTCCAGCTTCCTGGCCAGTGCCTCCACAATGGCGTGGCAGGGGTTTTCATAGCCCACGATCTCCAGATCCTGCAGCTCAACACAGTGGAGTGTTCCATAAAAGCCCAGTACGAATTCCGTCAATTCGGTGATCATCTGGCATCCTTCCATGTTGTCCACATCGGTCTGTCCTTCTTTCGCCGTCATCAGACCGATGATCCCCACCGCCACGGTGAAGGCGCCGCAGCAGGATTGTTCGGTCTGCATCCCAAGACCCATGACTGAAAACATCTTCCGGGTCTCCTCAGACAAATTCAGATGGTAATACTCATTGCAGGCCATGAACATCGCCTCGGCGCAGGACAGATCCGTTCCAATATGATAATAGTTTACCAGTTCATGCAGTTTCATTTTTCCCATACTGTACTCCCATCGCAAAGCATTTCATTCTGTGTCACCCGGCGCAGCTCGTCCCGCACTTCCATCCGCGCAAAGCCCCGCAGGTTCTGCCCTCAGCGCCTGGGTCTGGGCATCCCCGCCCGGCTGGTTGGCGGCCAGCTTCATCAGCCGGGCACGGGGCTTGCGGTATTGACTGGCTGCTTTGTTCTGTCACATTTTTACTCCTGCTCTCTATAACTGGCTTCAATGTCGATGAACCGCACATATACGGCGCAGACCTCGTCCTTTGCGTCGTAGCCGAAGTAAACGGGATAGTACCCATCCCCCCAGCCGGAGGCGAAGATGGGCAGGCTGCAGTCCGTGTCCGGCACCGTCCAGCTGAGCCAGTCGCCGCAGCTGCCCTGATACTCGGGATAGGCTTTGGCGTTTTCTTCCAGAAGATCACAGAACAGGTCGTTGTAGGGGTCGATGTCCGGGTCCTCCTCCAGCCGCCTGGCCCAGTACGCCTTAAATGCCGCCTGGGTCTGGATGTCCGCAATGCACCCCATCCCGGCGTCCACGCCGAAACCGAAGTAGTCGTCATCTCCCAGCGCCGCGTCCAGCTCCTCATTGCCTGTCATGCCCAGTTCATAGCGGACAGGCTTCTCCTGGCTGACCTCCACCTTGACGCAGGCATAGCGGTCGCCGTATTGTTCACTGGGCACCACGCAGATCTTTACCGGGTAAGTTCCGGCAGGGATGGTCTGAAGGAACGGCAGGGCATCCTCCAGCTCCACCATCGGGTCGCAGGCGAAGATCGTCCCAGTGGGGAAATGGACGGGGCCGATGTCCAGCACATCTACTGCCATGTTCCCGATCATTTTTTCTGTAAAATATGTTTCCAGGTCAGCTTTGCAGGCCAGTTTATCCTTGACGGATTCGTATTTGTTCAGCCATTCAGTTGCAGGCATATCCGTTTCCTCCTGTTGATTCAGTTTTTTGATATATTCACTCTTTGAGCCATCCCAGCAGCAGTTTATACACCGTCCATTCTGGTTTTACCAGTCCCGTTCCCGGATGGCTTCCTCGATATCAATGGGGATGCCAAACCACTCCAGAATATAGGCCACGGTAACTCCGATACAATCCCGTGCCACCGTTTCGATCTCACTGTCGTTCTCGTCAAACTCCTCCTGGAGATCATTGATGCCGCAGACCGCCTCATCCAGCGTTTCCTGCACCGCTCCAACGTCAGTTTCTCCGCTCTCCAGGAGACGGATGACCTTCTGGAGCTCTTCCTTTACCTTATCCACCAGGAAATCGGGATAGTATTCGTCCTGGTACATCTCGTCCAGCAGTTTATAATTGGGATCAAATGCTTTCATAGGGAGCTCTCCTTTCTCATTCAAACATCAAACCGTATGATTCGGTCAAGCTTCCGTCGTCCTCATGGAACACACACTGATACAGGGGCTGGCGCTGTGCTGCTTTATGGAACCGCTCCAGAACAGGAGCCAGTTTCCCGCTTGTTGGGATACCGAGCGCAGCGGATACCCGCCGCCAGCGGTCCACGTCCATATCTTCCAGGCTGCTGTTACGGCATCCCTGCCCATACTCCTCCAATGTTTTGCGATCCACATACTGCTTTGCGTCACAGCAGTCGTGCCAGCAGATACAGTTCACAAGCAGGGAAAAAAGATCGTCCATGCTCTCGGCCAGACGGCCCGCCTCTCCTTCGCTGCTGTAATAGCCGATGGAGCCATCCTCCAACAGGTGGTATTCTCCGCCGGAGCCATCTCTGGCAAACGCCCTGCCGGGCAGGGAAAAAGTACATCGTCCCTCTGCGTCATCCCGCGGGGATAACTCATCCAGCAGGAAGAAGTCAAAAAGAGAATCAAATTCATCTGCCAGATCAGGATTTTCACGCAGTATCTTCAAATAGTCCATCGCTATTTTCCTTCCTTTCCAGTTCTTGTGTCGTCTCGTACAGTGGTTCTTCCATCCTCTCATCATTCTGGTAAAAATGGGCTTTGTCACGGCCCAGATGGCCGTCAGGCGGGGCAGCGTCCAACGGAGTGCATACCGTGAAACCGTCCTCATCCTGTGACATTCCGAATTTCATCGGAGAAATGTTCTGGGGATCCTATAATATCTGACCGCACCAACTAGTAAAGTCCCGTTTCATGCTTTTAGTAGCACTGGAGGATCAGCCAGATCCGGTCAAAACGGCGGGCGGCCAGGTCCTCTTTGGTGATGTAGAAATAGATATGCCCGCAGTCCCCGAACATCAGCTCGAAGCCGCCGCACTCCACTGTATCCAGCTGGAACAGCAGCAGCCAGCGGTCACGGGCAGATCCTTCCGCCCGCCGGCGGATCTCCTTTGGGATCTTACCCCAGCCGTTTCCCAGATAATAGCCTTGGGTCACCAGATCACATTCGGCAAACATACTGTTCTGAATGATAAAAGGCCAGCCCAGCAGCTGGGAACGGTTTTCCATCCCTTCCGGATCCTCTTCCATCCGTTCAGCCCACGCGGAATCGAAGGCATCATAGTCCTCCTCGTCTGGGAACGCTTCACTGAAGTCCTGCCAGGAAGGATAGGAGTATTTTGAATCCATTTTGATCCTGACCATAGGAAACTTGAAATCATCCTCCATATCCGCAGGAAAGTCCGCGGCGGCCAGGGCCGAAATGTCCTCAAACCAATAGACGCGGGCGCAGCCCTTATCTTTAGGGTCATAGCCCCAGCACTGGGTATCTGTTTCATAGAAGAAGGAGAGCAGGCCATGGTCGGGCAGAAGATGCTCCGTGTCAAACCGGGCCAGCTCCGCACAGTTGAACTGGGCCAGGAAAGTAAGGGGACGGTCCTTCACCACATTGTCATAGCTCTCGCCCTCATAAGCAGGCCACACGAAATCAGCCGGCACATCGGGCTGCCCGCCAAAACGGGTGGCCCCCAGTTTGTATGTTTCTTTTCCTTCTATTTTCAGTTTGATGCTGTTTTTAGCCAGCAGCTCCAGTTTTTCTTTTATACTCATGGCAGTTCCTCCTTGCTGCACTCTCATAGCTTTCCGTCCAGTGCCTCCACGGTTATCATGGCGGCGGAATCAAATTTACACTGCCGCAGTTCCCGCCCGCTCCAGGCAAACACATAGGAAAAGCATTCGATCTCGTCCTGATACTCCTATTTCGCATACAGCTTCCCATGCTCCTAGATCCAGACCTCTGCCAGACAGCAGCAACCGATATGGCCGATCGGCTCCATGCTCCAGTAAGAAGTGGATCATGGGCACATCGTTTTGAAAAACTGCGATCTCCAGCGGCATCAGTTTGATATACTCACTGAGCTGGATAGGAACATTCAGATCCAGCCCGCCTTGAAGCATTGCCTCCAGCTTGGAAATATCGTGTTCATAAATAGCGGCAGCCGTTTCCGGAAGGGTCTCCCAGCGGCCAAGATATGCAATTTGGTACATAAGACACCTGCTTTCGTTGTTGTCTCACCTTATATGGTGTCGTCCGGCCCAGCACCCGGCCTTTTCCAACCACATTTGTTCCCTCATAAATTAAGAACTCCGCATTGTTTTCTAACGAGCTGTAATCCACAGTATCCGGATAGAGAGGCTGGGCATTCCCCAAAGCCGGTCCATCAAATGCACACACAGCTCCGTCCAGAAAGCATACACCCAGAGATTCCGCAGTTCCTGTGACAACAAAATGAGGACAATATTTTCCGCTGACCAGGCTGGGGGGCACCTTTCGTTTACCGCTCCAGAAGATGACCTCCACATGGAGCACTGCCCGGTTTTCATCTGTCCCGATCATGCTGTATCACTCCTATCCCACAATGGTAGTTTCCTGGATGTCCAGATTCTCAAAATCCATGGCGGCCAGCTTCCCGGCGGTCTCCGGGGTACACATGAACCAGGTGCTCACGCCCCAGGGATCCATCCTTGTGACGGTAAAGAAGTCGGTTTCAGCAGGAGTCGGATCTCTTGCGTCAATCGTGTGGTCAGCGTAAAGGTACACCAGATCCACCTCCCGCTCCGGCAGCCACCTGGCCCGGCGCACACGGGGCTTTCCGTTTTTCAGTGTCTTTTCCCTGGGGTTCTCGAACCACTCCAGTTCTTTGATCTTCAGTCCAGTGAAGGTATCAGACAGCCGCCGAGCGATCTCCCGGTGGGTAAACACCCCGCAGTTCCAGGAGCCCATTAACCATGTCATGATAAAGTCTCCCACCTTGCTGCCGGGGGCAGGAGGTCCGTAAACGCTCTCATCCGCCCACATGACCTCCATCTTTTCGCACGGACCCGGCCGGGGACAGGGCCGCTTTCCTCCATAGCGGTGCATGATATTCACATAGCCAAAATCCCTGCCGGTCCGGTCATGCCCGTTGGCTTCCACTTTATAGGCAGTTATGGACATTGCAGTTCCACCTCCCGGGTCCGCAGACCTGTAAATCCGGTCACCATTCTCATGCCAGCTCTTCGTCCAGTATCTGGACTTTTGGGTAAACTTATCTCCATGTCTCCTCTCAGGTCTGCTGATGCTGCATGGATACAACATGGCAGTCCGGGCAGAACTCCACATAAAGCGTTCCTTCCGTACCGTCCATCAGGGTATCCCACTGGATCTGGGCCAGATATTTCATGGGCTTTCCGCAGTGGGGACAGGCCGTATATTCCCAGTCCTGCACCCAGTTGGCAAAACCGCCGATGGTGTTCACATCCTCGCAGGCCGCGCCATAAAACAGGGGAACGGACGATTTCCCCAGTATAAAACGGTTTTCCGTTAATGCCTTATATTCTTCCGGCCGGACATAGCAGTCCATCTTCCCTGTCCCATCAAAGGTCCTGGAGGGAAACACCTCCACACCGCCGTCCAGAGTAAAGCGGCTGAATGCAGGCCCATCCAGAAATCCCACACAGTTGGGACAGCAGGCGGCAGTAAGGATGCCGTCCAGCCCCAGGAATCTCAGCCTTTCATCCCGTCCATCCAGCACCAGAATATCCACCATCCGTCCGCCGCAGTGGGGACAGGTGTCTTCCCGCATCCGGCCCATACGGACAGGAGATCCTTCGCCTGGCTCTCCCTCCACCATCGGATAGCAGGTATCGAAGTTAAGCTGCATCCGCTGCCCTTCCTTATCAAAGGTCCAGCCGCCGCACTGGGCGTAGATGGACGGGTCCACATAGAGATTCTTTCTCCATGGGCGCGGATGTTTCTCCAGCTCCAAAAGCGTTTCCAGCGCCCGGTCATCTCCCTGCATGGCAAGGCAGCACATCAGCTCAGACGCTTCGCTGGAATCCTCCGCAGAAAGCAGGGCGTGGATCAGGCCGTCCCGCACATCCTCCGGGGCGTGATAATATAGCTCACATGGATAGTAAACCTCCGCGGCCAGCGCCGCCCGCTGGATCCTGGGCGTGATGGCGTCCCGGTATCCCAGAAGCTTCCAGAAGTCCGTAAGCTCCGGATCCTCCATATCTGCCAGCCGCCGGATATTCCGGACCAGCCCGTCCTGTTTTTCCTTCACCTGCTCCGGACTCCAGTGAAGGACCGTATCTCTCTCCTGTCCAGACCTGCATTTCCAGCACAGTCCCTTATAGCCCAGAGGCGTCCCGCAGACGGGACATGTATACTTAAGGCTCATGTGTACTCCCTCCTTCTGAATGATAACCATGAGAAGCACGCTGCGCGGATTTCTTATGGTTATCGCGGCAGCCGCCAGGGTCTCATGCAGGCACGGACTTTGACTCGTTGCCCGCGTAAAAAAAGCCCCGCGCCGCTCTGTCTCAGGGACAGGCTGGCGCAGGGCATGAAAAAGCCGCGCTTGTGAAACCGCATCTGCCGGCAGATGTGGTCTCTTCAGCAACCAGAATATTCCTTTCACTTCTCAGAACAGCCCAAAGCCGTCCGCTATATCGGTCCATGGCAGCACCCTTTTCCATTTGCATAGTATTTTCATTATACCATGTCCTTCGGACATGGTACCCCTCCGGGAGATTTAAGCGCCTGGATTTTCGCGGTGAACGCGAAAACCAGATGCGCGATGGTATAATGTCTGTTTCCAGACATTATACCATGTCCTTCGGACATGGTACCCCTCCGGGAGATTTAAGCGCCTGGATTTTCGCGGTGAACGCGAAAACCAGATGCGCGATGGTATAATGTCTGTTTCCAGACATTATACCATGTCCTTCGGACATGGTACCCCTCCGGGAGATTTGAACGCCTGGATTTCTGCGGTGAACGCAGAAACCAGATGCGATGTGGTATAATGTCTGTTTCCAGACATTATACCACAGCCTTTACAGATATGCGATAAAGAAGTGAGGGGATTTTCCACATTTTCCCGTCATAACGCTCCCTTCCATTCCATCCAGCTGACGATCTCCTGCTCCAGCTTCTTCCCCTTTTCCAGCATATAGCTCATAACATCCGTATACCGCCCGGCCGCCAGCAGATTTTCTGCCTTTCTCCTGTCACGCTCCTCCAGCGGCTTTGTATACTCATCATATTTTTTCAAAGTATCCGTATCCATATAGACCGTATGAAAATCGATCCCTGTTCCCCGGATCAGATTCTCCACGATATAGAAGCCGTCCGGATCGATATCCCCAAAATGATGCCACTGCTTCCCCGGGTTATCCCCGGCGACCTGCTTTATGAACGCCTGCTTTGCTAAATTATGGTATCCGCTTAAGAAGATCAGAAACGCCCGTTCCATCTGCATCCGGTTGAATGAAGTCAGATTTTCCACGGTAATTACTGCCTCATCCCCGATATACAGCGCTTTCAGGCCTTTCAGTGCATCCGAAGAAAAGGCCATGGGCATGGACGGATCTGTCCGGACGCACGGTCCGTTGGAAAAGTAAAATTCCGCATTTCCCTTGAAATACACATAGGACGGATTGGGGTAGATCTGATGCTCTGCCAGGAGGATCCGTTCCGTCTCGCGCTTATCCTCCTTATCCCGGTCATCTGTGAGTCCCAGGAACAGAGACTCATAATCCCCGTATTTTCTCAGCAGCCCACAGACCTTTGAACGGTATTTTTTCTCCCATCGCTTACTGTCCTTCAAAACCGCCATCGACAGCTCCCTCTCCAGGATGTCCTGCTGGTTCTGTAAAATGAATTTGCAGAGCTCCAATATGGCCTCTGCTTCCTTCCCTCCATAGAGTGGATTTTTATTTTGCTGTAAACGTCCGATCTGCTCCCGGCAGAACCGGTCCAGGAGCGGACTCATCCCCAGATACCTCTGATACAGCATGATCTGGTCCTGCTGTAATGAAAGCTTATCCCTTCTCTGCAGGACCTCATAATACAGATCCCAGCTCTCCGGATCTGCCGTCAGCTTTCTGATCTCTCCACTCCCGTACTTTATGGTGATCAGGCCATCCTGCTCCAGTTCCCGCATCCAGGCTTCAAAATCACGGATCTGATCCATATCGGCATAATCGGACGCATAGTCCGGGAATACCTTTTCCGGCGGGATCTGAAAGCTCTGGATCACCTTATTCTCTCCCTGATACGTCTTACTTCTTTCATACTGATCCAGGAGCGCTTCCAGCACCTGCTTCTGAACTGAATTATACCCCATAGACTTCCTTCACCAGACCTTCCACCGCGTGCGTGTAACGTCCCGATGTCACCAGGCTCACCGTTGATTCAATAAAAGCTCCAATACTGCTGATCTTCTCCGGCGGCGCAGCATAAAACACCTGGAACTGGTTTTCTTCAAAATATTTTACCATCTGCTCGATCCGCTCCCGTGACAAGGCAGAAAATGCTTCGTCAATAAAGGCCAGTCTCGCGCAGCAGACCTGCTTCGGATAATACTGGAGCAGGCTTGCCGCCAGAATGATAAAATACGGCGTCTGCTTCTCTCCATTGCTTGCAGAGCCCTGCTTTTTCGACAGATCCGCCTCGATCTCCTGGCTTCCCTGCCTGCTGAGGATCTTCATATCGTATGTAAAATACTTCCGGTAATCCGTATATTCCGTTTCATCCTCCTCTTCCAGGATCACGCTCATGAATTCCTGGATATCATGCTCCATCTCCTCGTCGTCCCGTGCTGAATTCATATATACTTCCGGAGAATTCATATACTGCTCCAGTTTTTTACAGATCCTGAAAAATACGCTGCGGTCTGCCTTTTCTGTCATGACAAACCGGTACGTATCGTTTCCAAATGGGATTTTCTTTAATTCCCGGTTGATCCCCTCTATTTCATCCTTTGCTGCCTGGATCGTCTCATTGATCTCTGCCACAAAGTCATTCATAAAGGCGCTTTCCAGCCTTTTCCCCTGCTCCTCCAACTTATTATGCGCTTCCTCGATCTTGATGTTGGCAATATTTCTGTACTCGTCACGGTAAAACGGAATATATCCGGTCCCCCGCCTGTTTATATCGATCTCCGCCAGCTTACAATACTCGATCTGCGCGCTTTCCATCTGTTTGACGCAGGCGTCCACCTCGGTGCTTAAGTTCATGACCGTCTTTTTCGTGATCGCCCTCCAGGTCCCGGTCTTTCCTTTTAAAAGCTTTTCATACTCCTCCAGCATCGGGCGCTTTAATTCCAGATGCTGCATGCACTGGCGGTCATAGTCCTGGTTCAGCTGATAGATCTCGCCTGCAGCCTTCTTAAGTGCAGCTTCGCTTTGTTCCAGTTCCTTTTTACAGCTCCCAATATCCCCGGCGATCACCTTTATCGCGCCTCCCAGGGCTCCATACTCCCGTTCTGCATCCTGCTGCTCCTGCAGCACTGCCAGAAAGTCCGGATTGCTCTGTATCTTATCAATATCCTGCTGGATCCGCTCCTTCCGCCCCAGGGTCGCCTCCAGGGACTTTGCCGCATCAAAATCATAATGGCCGGCCTCCCAGTCCACTCCCTCGATCTCGCTCCTATACCTGCGGCTCTGTTCCCTGTGCTTCTGATTACTTCTGCGCTCCTCCTGTTTCTGCTTTTTTGCCCCTTCCTTTCTGTTTAACTGGAGTCTTATGGCATCCCCGCCCAGACAGAACTCGGTTCCGTCCACGTCCATATTGGACACCGCATAGCTCTTTGCCAGCATGCCGTTTTTCATCAGGCCTCCCCTGGGATACTCATGAAGTTCCTCCAGAGAGCCGCATAAATGGATCCCGTTCAGCAGATAATTTGCGTATCTTCTGGCGTACACATTGGGGATCACCAGCATTTCAGCCGCAGACCCGGCGCTTATATCTGTCTCTGGAAGCTTGTCTGTGATCACCACATGAACGCCATGGAGCTTCCTTCGTTCCAGGACCTCCATGGCTTTGTGGCAGTATTGCCCGTCTACAATGATATAAAATCGTTTTCGTCCCAGAAAGGTCTCAATGGCCGCTCTCCACTCCGCGTCCTTTACCTCCTGGACCAGCTCTGCAAATAGCCGCACATCGGTCTGGATCCCCTGCTGCTTCAGTTCCTCATAAATGATCCGTTTGGCGGCCTCTGCATTCTTTGGGAACACCATCTGGTTGGACTTCAGCTGCTTGATCTCCGTCTCCAGCTCATCCAGCTCCTGGTCCAGCTCCCGGATCCTGTCCCCACAATGGATCTCCTCCTCCCAGAAGATCTGCTTCTGCCCCTGCATCTGCTCTTTAAATCTCAGATAAGAACGGAGCTTTTCCTCTATCTGCCGCCCGCCTTCTGACAGATGGGCCAGACAGTTTCTGTCTTCCTCTTCTACTTCAATAAAGGGATCTGCCCATTTCAGTATCGCTGATATCTGGGCCTGCAGCTTCATAAGAAGAGCCAGCCCATTCTCCTGTTTTTCTTTTTCTTCATTGAGTTTTTCGATCTGCCGCTCCAATGCCTGGATGCTTTCCCTGACTCCACGGAAAATATCATTGTTTTCTGCGATGCGGCAGCGTTCTCCCGCCTCCTTATACCGTTTATCCAGCTCCTTCTGCCGGATCTCCAGGCGTTCCTTTTTCGTCTTCAGAGCTTCCAGCCGGATCTCCTCCTGCTTCTTTTCCTCTTCCTTTTCTCTCAGATCCTGGTAAAGAAGCATCAATTCCCGTATGCGGAGACTCCGCAGCTTTCTCTCATACTCGCCGGTCCGCTGCTCTATGGTCTCCAGCTGGGCCTTGCTGCTGCGTAAATTCTCATACATTTCCTTTATATGATCAAACTGATGCCGCTGTTCCCGCAGCTCCTTCAAGGAATCCACCCTTCCAGGCTCCAGCACACAGTCCTGGATAAACTGGTCGATATTGTTCTCCGGATTAAACGCCATCATTTTCAACAGCCTGGAGCGGTATTTGGACGCATTGCACCGCAGCCCCAGCGCCCGGAGCACCTGCTCCACCCCTCGTTCCTTTCCCAGGAACTCGGCAGACCTGAGCTTTTCTCCACGGACCGCCAGCTCATTTTTCGGCGTGAACCGGATCCTCTTTCCTTCCGTCGATGTAAAATTGATCTCATCGATCCGGGCGTCACGGCAGACGAACCAGCTGCTCCTGCATGCGATCTCATTGTCTGACTCCATACAGACCCCCACCACCAGAAACGACTGATCCAGCGGCGACCAGAATTCCATGGCAATATAGCTGATGACCTCTCCGGTCCTTAAATACCGCTCTGTGCCATTGCTTTTCGTATCTCCGCGCACATAACCGATCACCGTCCGGTCCCGGTCCTTTGCCGCCTTGTTGAACTGCGTATTTCCAGTAAGAAGGTACGTCATCGCGTCCAGGACCGTGGATTTTCCGCTGCCATTTACTCCCGTAAGCAGTGTGGAGCCCTCCAGACGGATACATTCATTCTGGAACCGCGCCCACTGGACCAGCAGCAATTTTGTGGCTGTTTTTCTATTCATACTCATCTGCATCCTCCTCGCCCGGAACCTCCCCCGTTTTCTCAAGCATCCTCTTTCTCGTCAATTCTGCAAAACGTCCAAATTCCTCCGATTCCAGCGCAAACTGCAGCGACGGATATAGTCTGACCAGA
>NZ_JAXXBR010000124.1:0-10668 GCF_037242085.1 Alitiscatomonas sp.
GGCCAGAACGCGGATGGAGGTGATCGGCGTTTTCAGCTCGTGGGACACGTTGGATACGAATTCCTGCCTGGACTGGTCCACAGCCTTCAGGCTCTGGAGGGTCTTGTTGATGGCCCTGGAGATCTGCTTTGTCTCCCGGTAGGATTCCTCCGCAATATCTTCATCCAGCCCCCCCTCTGCCACCCGGTCCAGGAATTTCACAATGGCCCGGAAGGGCTTCACGAAAAATCCGACGGCAAAGAACGCCAGGATCAGACAGAGGATGAACACCGTAAGCTGATACAGGGATGCCTTATCCAGAAGCGCCTCCTCCATATTGAACATGCTTTCTGTGGATACCGTCACCAGCATGACGCCCGCCGTTTTCGGACTCTTCCTGGCATCCGCCGTCTGGACCGTATCCGCAATGGGCACCGCCAGGATAAAATAATGCTTTTCCGTATCATACCGGCTGGTGGTCTCGCCCTGGAAGCAGCGCAGTGTCTCATCGGAAATACAGATCTTTCCCTCTGCCAGGGAAAACGTATCCTTCACGATCCGGAAGCCGGAGTTTACAATGAGGATCCGGCCGTTGAAGATATCGGCCAGCATGGACAGCTCCGTATCCGTTCCCGACGTATCCACGCCGGAATTGCCTAGATATCCGTTTCTGGACATTTTATTGCTCAGGATCTGGCACTGGTTCTGCACGTCGATGATCCGACGCTCCACCTGCATCTGCCTGGAGGACTGGGCTATGAGCCGTCCCTGGATAAGCAGCGGGATCATACAGGCCGCCACCACGAACAGCAGCATGGGAACCCTTATGCTGGGCGTATGCTTATGATAAAATTCCCCGATCCTGCTTCTGATCCACTTCATATTCCTCTACCATCTTTCTTGTGGCGGTCACCGCCAGGCTTCCCGGTCCGATATGGCAGGAGATGCTCAGGGAAAGCGGCGCCACAATAATATCGGCACTGGGATATTTTTCCTGTAATTCTTTCCGGAACTCCTCCGCCGCCTCTGCGTTCTGTGTATGGGCAATGGCCAGATGCGAATACTGGCACTGGCTGTCGCCGAGCCTGGTCTCCAGTTCCTTCTGGATGGAATTCAGCATCAGCGTCCTGGCCTGCTTCATGGTCCTGGCCTTGGCAAAGGCATCCAGCTTCTCACCCAGGATGATGAGCACCGGCTTGATCTTTAAAAGAGTTCCCAGAGCTGCTGCCGCCGGGGTGATCCGCCCGCCCTTTTTTAAGTATTTAAGCGTATCCACTGTGATAAAGATCACCGAATCGCCCTTTGTCTCCTCCAGACGCTCCTTGATCCTTGCTCCGTCAGCCCCCTGGGCGGCCAGCATCAGCGCATCCTTCACCGACTGGTACTGGGTCACGGAGACCCTCTGGTTGTCCACCACAAATACCTTTCCCTCATAGGCCTCGTCCATGGATAAGGCCATGGCCGTTTCACAGGAGCTGGAAAGCCCGCTGGACATTGGGATGTGGACCACCTGATCGTACTCCTTTAAAAGCCGGTCCCAGAGACCGGTCACATCAGCCGGGGACGGCTGGGAGGTGGAAATATCCGCATCCCCCTTTAACCGGCCGTAAAATTCCTCCTGTGTCAGGGTTATATCTTCAAAATATGTTTCTCCATCGATCATAAACGGCATGGGAAGGACCGTGATCCCCATTTCCTCTGCCTGTTTCTGCGTAATTCCGCTGTTGCTGTCAGTCACAACCGCAATCTTCATACATGGACCCCTCTCTAAAAATTTTTATACCCTCCCATTTTACCCGATTTCCCCGAGAAATGGAAGCACAAAACCAGAGAAAGTATAGACCTTTTTTTGTTTTTATTATATAATGAATTTTAACCAGCAGAAAGGAAGTTCATCATTATGCCATACTGTCCAAAATGCGATATGGAATTTGTGGAGGGCGTCACCGTATGCACCGACTGCGGCGGTCCCCTTGTGGAATCCAGGGAAGCGGCCCAGGCCCAGAAGGCGGCTGAAAAGGAAAAACTGGAGCAGGAGATGCGCCTCCGGTATGAAGAGATGCAGAAGGCGGCAAAAGAAATGGAAAAACAGCCGGCCAGGCAGCCGGTTGGTACCTATGTGAAAAAAGAGCAGCGCTATGAGGATATGAATTCCTCTGCCTCCGCCTTTTTCCTGGTGGGCGGCGTACTGGCCTTGATCGCTGCTGTGAATCTCCTGGGGTATCTGCCCCTGCCTCTTTACGGCGTTTCCCGCATCCTCTTCCATGTCCTTCTGATCCTCATGGCCGCCGGCTCCATCGCCGTGGCTGTATCCTCGAAAAAATCTGCGGCCCGGTTAAAGGTCCAGGCAGCGGATGAGGAAAAAGAAACGGAGGATATCCTCCAGTGGTTTTTAAAGACCTACTCTGCCAGAGGGCTGGACGACCAGCTTCTGATGGAGGATCCGGAGCTTTCCGGGGAAGAGCTGGAGCTGAAGCGGTTTGAACTGATCCAGGATTACCTGGTGACTGGAAGGGATCTGCCGGACCAGTCCTATGCAGACGCCCTCTGTGACATGATCTACGAACGCCTTTACGGAAAAGCCTGATACATACCGCAGTCTCCGGGAGCTGCTGCAAAAGGAAACCTTAGAAACCTCTTTTGCAGCAGCTCCCTCTTTCTATTCATACCGGACGATCTCTTTCTTTAGCCGCTTCATGATCTTCTTTTCCAGTCTGGAAATGTAGGACTGGGAGATCCCCATAAGATCCGCCACCTCTTTCTGGGTCATCTCCATGCCGTCGGGCTGCTTTAAGCCGAACCGCAGCTCCACGATCTTCTTTTCCCTGGGGTTCAGATGGTCGATGGCATTCTTTAAAAGATCCTTTTCGATCTCGTCCTCAATGTCCTTATAGATCACATCCTCGTCTGTTCCCAGAATATCCGAAAGGAGCAGCTCGTTCCCATCCCAGTCCACATTAAGAGGCTCGTCGATGGAAACCTCCAGCTTCGTCTTACTGGTCCGCCTTAAATACATGAGGATCTCATTTTCAATGCATCTGGACGCATACGTGGCCAGCTTGATATTTTTCGCCGGATCAAAGGTATTGATGGCCTTGATGAGCCCGATGGTCCCGATGGAGATCAGATCCTCCACCCCAACGCTGGTATTATCGAATTTTTTCGCTATGTAGACCACCAGCCGCAGATTATGTTCGATGAGCCGGGATCTGGCTTCCTTTTCCTCCTCAGTCCCAAGGCAGGCCAGAGTCCTGGTCTCCTCCTCCAGGGTCAGAGGCGCCGGCAGGACGTCGGCTCCGCCGATATAATGGATCTCTCCCTGGTTCTGCATGAGTATCGTGCGAAAGGTCGCCGTCTTTTTCAGCCTGAAGCGGCTGGGCACTGAGATTTTTATGATCATCTTCATTCCTCCTTAAACCACAAATTGCTCCGGGATCAGCATGGTAAAACCGCCGTCCCCCGACAGCGGCTCTCTGGCCACCGCCACCACCGGTCTCTGGATCTCCACCGTCCTTTTTTCCCATACGATCTCCATTTTCTCGAATATCACGGCCGGAAGCAGACCTGCCCGGGTCCCCACGGCCCGGTAGGGGATATAGACCACACCGTCCACCGAATCGCAGAAGCCCTTCAGGTCCCCGATGTATACCACGCTTACTGGCTTTCCGGAGACTGGCTCCCGGAGCCGGTTTCCCGAATCTGCCAGGGCCTTGAACTCTCTCTGCTCTCCCCTGTAAAAAAGCCTCACCAGAAACCGCTCCCTCCCCCGTTCCTTTTCCCTTAAAGCCATCTTAAAAAAGAGTCCCGCCATGACCGCCGCTCCAGAAGCCGCCGCCAGGCTTTCCCAATCCGTTAGCCAGAATATCTCTTTTAAGGAAAACAGGCTCCCTCCCAGGATACAGGCCGCCCCCAGCAGAAGCCCGTCAGCCTTTAAGAGCTCTCCAGGCGTCCCTGGAGAAAAAGCCATCCAGCACATGAGGCTTCCGATGCCGGCTGCCGCCAGAAAAAGCTCTGCCGCTGCCGGAAGGACAGGAAACACAGCAAGGACGCAGTTACAGACGCTTCCGGCTGCCGCTGCAGCCAGAAATCCCGGGACCCGCATCGGCATCCTCCCTAAACAGGAGGCCAGATACAGGGCCAGAAGATCCAGGAAGAAGACCCAGAGGAAAAATAAGTCCAGATAAAACTCATATTCCAAAGGCGCTCCCTCCTTTTTTGCAGAAGGTCCGCAGCCATAAAGGCATAAAGCGGCTGCGGCAGAACTTATTATAGCCCTGCCTCCCCACATATTTTGTCAGATCCTCTGGAAAAGCCTTATTATTTATCGCCTTTTTTCTTCATTTCCCGCGAAAGCCAGAGTGAAGCCTCCGCGTTTTCTCTTTTGCTGGAAATACCGACAGAACAGTCAGATGTCTTTGAATTTTGCAAGAAAGGAATTTATATTTATTCTGCTCTTTTATATTTGGATTTTTATGACGAATCCGTCTGTGAACTGGTAAGATCAAAGGAGACGCGGCGCCGCTGAAAGCTGCGGCGCCTGTCACATTCTGAAAAGTTAGAATCTATCTGCGGTTCTTTAAGAAGTCCGGAATATTGATCTGTGTCTCTTTATGAGCCGGACGGTAGACCGGTGTGCTGTTGGGGATATTTAACTGGGGAGCTGCTGCAGCTGCTGCCTCTCCGGCTGCCGGCGCAGCAGTCCTCGGCATGGGAGATACCGGTTTCTGGACAGAGGGAGCCGGTACCTTCTGCTTATAATTGGTGAAATCCTTCATGGCCCGTTCCACAGGAGTATTGGCTCCGTGGGCGTCCAGTCCGGTGGCGATCACGGTGATCGTAGCCTCGTCCTCGGCATTTTCATCATACATGGCGCCGAAAATGATATTGGCATCGTCACCGGCCAGCTCCTGAACGTAGCTGGCAGCCTCATTGGCCTCGATCAGGCTGATATCGCCGGAAATATTGAAGATCACATGGGAAGCGCCTTCAATGGTAGTCTCAAGGAGCGGGCTGGATACGGCCTGCTTCACTGCCTCTAAGGCCTTGTCATCGCCCTTGGCCTTACCGATACCGATATGGGCGATTCCCTTGTCCGTCATAACGGTCTGGACATCAGCGAAGTCCAGGTTGATGAGGCCGGGAACGTTGATCAGGTCTGTGATCCCCTGTACGGCCTGCTGGAGCACCTCATCGGCCTTCTTTAAAGCATCCGGCATGGTTGTCCGCCTGTCAACGATCTCCAGAAGACGGTCATTGGGGATCACGATCAGGGTATCCACTGCATTTTTCAGGTTTTCAATTCCCTCCAGGGCATTGTTCATACGCTGCTTTGCCTCAAAGCGGAAGGGCTTTGTCACAACGCCGACTGTAAGGATCCCCATATCCTTGGCGATCCTGGCGATCACAGGAGCCGCGCCCGTACCGGTGCCGCCGCCCATACCGCAGGTAACGAATACCATATCCGCACCCTTCATGGCCTGCGCCAGCTCCTCCTGGCTCTCCTCGGCAGCCTTTTCACCGATCTCCGGCTTTGCGCCTGCGCCCAGCCCCTTTGTGAGCTTCTCGCCGATCTGCATGGCCGTGGGGGCCTTACAGAACTGGAGCGCCTGCTTATCGGTATTGATCCCGATGAATTCTACTCCCAGGATATTCTCTTCCACCATGCGGTTTACTGCGTTATTTCCGGCGCCGCCGACACCGATCACAAGAATCCTTGCGGCATTCTCTGCCTCATTTATTTTTATTTCTAACAAGAACGTCTCCTCCTTTTAAACTTCCACTGCGTTTCTTTTGCGGAAATAGTCCAAATTAATCTAACATATATCATATTTGATTTTTGAAAAAATATCAACTATTATTTTCACAAACTTTATTTCTTTTTGAAGGTATATGTGGGCGTACTGTTGGTTTCGTCATAGGTATCCAGATACAGGGTGCCGGAAAGCCCGGAAAGCTCCGGAAGGATGCCGGAAAGCTCCGTTACCTTTCCGTCCAGATCCTCAGAATCCCCCAGCTCCACCACCACATCGCCGATATGGAGCCGGATCTCCCCGGCTCCTGCCATGGAGCTGTGATAATCCACCTTGTCCACCTTCACCTCATGGACCGACAGCACCTGGGTCAGATTTAAGATCTCCCCAAAGGTATCGGGATCTGCCACAGGAAGGGGCTGGTGCAGGATAATATGGCCGAAATCCAGTCCTGTGATCCACGGCACGCCTGGAAGCTGCTCCACAGAGCTCTCCACGATGATGCCGTCCTTATCGAAATACATATAGCTGCTCATATACGAAACGTAGCCTACCACGCTTTTTTCAAAGACCACGATCTCGATCTTTGTGGGGCTCTTGAATTCGATCTTATATTCCTCGATGAACGGGATGGATTTATGCTCCCTGAACCGGTTCTCGTAATAACAGAACGCCGAATTTCTGGACCATTTTCCGCCAAGGACCAGATCGATGACCTGCTCCTCTGTATAGTGGCTGTTTCCCGTGACCTTGATCTCCTTAATGCGGACTGCAAAAACAAGGGCAGCCAGAAGGAGCAGGATCCCAAGAAGGATCCCTGCCACTGCCAGGACCTTCTTTCCTCTCCTTCTCCTCCGGTAGCCATAGCCCGCGTATCCTCTTCTTCTCCTCATCCTATTACCTGTACTCCCATCCTGTCTGGCCGGTATCCGGCTGTCATGAAGTTCCTAGAGCCAGCAGATCTCCGCGCCCAGGCTCCCAAGATCCCGGCAGAGATCCTCATAGCCGCGCTGGATATGCCGGCAGCTCCCAATGATCGAAAGGCCGTCTGCCGCCAGGCCTGCCAGCACCAGGGCCGCCCCGCCTCTCAGATCCGGCGCATCTGCGATCCCGGGCCTTAAGGGATACGTTCCCAGGGCCACGGCCGTCTGTCCCTCTATACGGATCCTGGCTCCAAACTGCCGCAGCAGGGCCGCCGCCGCAAATCTGGCTTCAAAAACGGTTTCTGTGATCCGGCTCTCCCCGCAGGCCACAGAGGCCGCCGCCAGGAAGACCGACTGGAGATCCGTGGGAAATCCCGGATAGGGACCGGTACAGAGCGAAACAGGACCGGGCCTCTGATCCATCCGCAGACGGATCTCCTTTTCTCTTTCTTTTATGGATATGTCAGCGCCCATGCGCCTTAAAATGTAAACCGGCTCCCGTAGGTCCTCCGGCTCCGCTCCCATAACGGTCACGTCTCCCGCCGTCATGGCGGCGGCCGCCAGATACGTTCCGGCACAGATCCGGTCCCCGCCCAGAAAAAATTCCGCAGGATACAGACGCCTTACGCCCTCCACAGCGATCCGGCTCTTCCCTGCGCCGCGGATCCTGGCTCCCATGGCGGCCAGGAACCGGCAGAGCTCCATGATCTCCGGCTCTCTGGCACAGTTTTCGATCTCTGTCTCTCCCTCTGCGGTCACAGCCGCCAGGATAGCATTTTCCGTGGCTCCCACGCTGGGATAGGAAAACCGGATCCTGGCTCCCCGGAGCCGGTCTGCCCGGGCCAGGATCATGCCTCCAGCCTCAAAAAAGGAAGCCCCCAGCCGCTTTAGGGCGTACAGATGCAGGTCGATGGGCCGCTTTCCAATGACACAGCCCCCGGGATAATACGTCACCGCCTCTCCCCGTCCCGCCAGGAGCGGTCCCAGAAGGAGACAGGACGAGCGCATTTTCCCAACGTATTCCTCGGGGATCCTGTGGCCGGACGATGCTTTTGTATCCACCGTCAGGACTCCTTTTTCCAGGCTGCATTTACAGCCCAGGCTTTCCAATATCCCCATCATGGAAAAAACGTCCTCGATCTCCGGCACATGACGGATCACGGTGACGCCATCGGCCAGCAGAGACGCCGCCATCATGGGCAGCACCGCATTTTTGGAACCCTGGATCCCAACGGTTCCCTTTAAGGGCCTTAAGCCCTGGATCTGTATTGCAGACAAACGGATCCCCCCAGATGCATGCTATACAGTATCCTATGCAGCGGACAGGCCCGGTGTTCCTCCTTATCCTTATCTCTCCAGCTTTATCTGGTTGGACACGCTGAGAGCCATGCCCATCTCCACCATGAGGAACAGCACCGAGGTGCCTCCATAGCTGATGAACGGCAGAGTGATGCCCGTATTGGGGATCACATTGGTCACCACGGCAATGTTTAAGATCACCTGGATGGCAATGTGGGCCATGACTCCCACCACCAGAAGGGCCCCAAAAAGATCCGGCGCATTTCCAGCGATCAGCATGAAACGGTAGATCATGAATAAAAAGATCAGGATCACCGATATGGCCCCGAACAGGCCCAGCTCCTCGCAGATGATGGCAAAGATCATATCGTTCTGGGGCTCCGGAAGGAAGCTGAGCTTCTGGATGCTCTGTCCCAGCCCCTTGCCCAGAAGGCCTCCGGAGCCGATGGCGTAAAGCCCCTGGAGCACCTGGTAGCCTCCGTCCCTGGGATACGCCTCCGGATTCTTCCACACCAGGATCCGGCTCAGCTGGTAGGATTCCAGGATCCCGGCCTTTTCCAGGCCCATAGCGATCATGGGCGCAAAAATGAACACTGCCGCCCCCAGCGCCATGGAAAGGATGAAGATCCATTTTTTCTTACAGGCAATGAACATCATCACAAAGCCGATGCCCACGATGATCAGGCCGGAGCTTAAGTTATTGGCCATGACCATCAGGGCCAGCGGGGCGATCAGGACGATCAGCATTCCCCAGCTCCTCCACTCATCGATCTTTTTCCCCAGCCGGGTGATCACCACCGCCAGCACCAGGATCACCGTCACCTTTACAAGCTCTGTGGGCTGGAACCGCACGGACCTGGTCCCCAGCCACCGCTTCTGTCCGTTGACCTTGATCCCCAGGCTGGTGAAATTCACCAGAAACATACAGATATAGGATACCACGATGGCCGGAACGGTAAATTTCGCAAAAAAGTGGTAATCCATCTTGGAAATGACCAGCATGGCCGCAAAGCCTGCCAGAGCTATGTATCCCTGCCGTTTCATATAATAGGCCGGTCCCTGGCCCAGGACCTGGGCGTTGTAGGAGCTGGAGCTGTATATCATCACCAGGCCGAACACGGTCAGGAAGATGATGGTAAACAGCAGGCTGTAATCATAAAAACGCCTGGGCTTTTTCTTTTTGGGCTGGGGCTGGGGACGGCTGGCTTCCGTCCGTCCCCTCTGCTCCGGATGCCCGGCCCTTCTGCGGTCATTTACAGATTGTTCACGCATTCCTTAAAGATCCGCCCCCGCTCTTCATAATTTTTAAACATTCCCCAGCTTGCACAGGCCGGAGAAAGCAGCACATAATCGCCGGCATTGGCGTAGGAGGCACAGACCTGGACAGCCTCCTGCATATCCTCTGCGTACATGATATCCGTGAGCCCATGTTTTTTTGCACACTCGGCGATCTTATCCCTGGTCTGGCCGATAAGCACCAGATACCGCACCTTTCCGTCAAAGCTTTCGATCCACTCGTCATATTCCGAATGCTTGTCATAGCCTCCGGCGATCAGCAGCGTGGGCCCCGGCATGGCGCGGATGGCCTGGATGGCCGCATCCGGGTTGGTCCCCTTGGAATCGTTATAGTAGGTGACTCCGAACCGCTCCCGCACGAACTCGATCCGGTGCTCCACCGCCTTAAAGGCCATGCAGGCCTCGCGGATCACAGGGATGGGCACGCCCATCTGGAGGGAGATGGCCACAGCTGTCATCACATTTTCATGGTTGTGGCCGCCGATGATCTGGAGATCCTTGACATCCAGCACAGGCTCCGTCTTTCCGCCGTGGCGGTATACGATCCTGTCGCCGTCCATATATACGCCCTGGTCCAGCTTTTCCCTCCGGCTGAAATAGATCACCTTGCTCTTTAAGGTGGAACCAAAGGCACGGAGCTCCGGATCGTCATAATTTAATACACAGGAATCCTCTTCTGTCTGGTTCCTGGCGATCCCCTCCTTTACCTGGATGTAGCAGTCCATGGTCTTATGGCGGTCCAGGTGGTCCGGAGTGATGTTGGTGATGGCCGAAACATTGGGATGGAACTCCATAATGGTCTCAAGCTGGAAGCTGGAGACCTCGGCCACCGTCACCGATTCCTCCGTGGTCTCCCTGGCATGGGCCGTATAGGGATCACCGATATTTCCAACTACAAATACGCTGTTAAAGAAATGCCTCATGATCTCGCCGGTCAGGGCTGTCGTGGTGGTCTTTCCGTTGGTTCCGGTGATGGCGATGAGCTTTCCCTGGGAACAGTGATAGGCCAGCTCGATCTCGCTCCAGATGGGGACCCGGGCCTCGTCCAGAACAGCCACAAAGGGTGCTTCCAGGGAGATACCCGGACTGATGACGCAGAGCTCCACGCCGGAAAGATCCAGCTTCTTCAGTTCTCCTAAGATCACGGAGACCTTTGCGCCCTCATCAAAATTTTTCTTTAATTCCTCGGCGGAAAGCTTCTCATTTCCGTCATATAATACCACTTCCCCGCCCTGGGCCAGAAGAAGCTTTGCCGCTGCGATCCCGCTGATGCCGGTTCCGGCAACTAATACTTTCTGTGACATGAATATTCCTCCCTGCTATAATCCTAAGTAAGCAACCAGACAAAGGATTGCCGTGATGATGGAAAATACGGCGACGACTCTCGTTTCAGACCATCCGCACAGTTCAAAGTGATGATG
>NZ_JAXXBR010000070.1:0-10597 GCF_037242085.1 Alitiscatomonas sp.
TTTTTAAAATAAGTGACCTGGATGATAACGGAAAGCACCTCCACCAGATAGATAAGGCCCACAATGGCGATGAAGACAGGCATCTGCATCATATAGGCGCTGGAGGCCACAAAGCCTCCCAGGGCCAGAGATCCCGTATCTCCCATAAATACCCGGGCCGGATATACATTAAATAAGAGGAAGCCCAGAAGACTTCCCACAACGGCGCCCGTGATGGGGCTGATGCCGCTCTCCTCTCCCAGAGCCACCACGGTAAAAAAAGTGGCCACCAGGATCGTCACACTGGTGCAGAGTCCGTCCAGACCGTCTGTGAAATTGACGCCGTTGTCCGTTCCAAGGACGATAAAGAACAGGGCCGGTACAAAGAGCCACCCCAGATCCAGGAAATATCCGTTTTCAAAGCCGCCGGTGAAGGGGATCAGCATTTCCGTTCCCACCTCCCCGGAGGTCATCAGATAATAGGCGAAGATCCCCGTGATCACGATCTGGCCCAGAAGCTTCTGTTTCGGATTCAGCCCCTCGGACCGTTTCATGACGATCTTGATATAGTCGTCCAGAAAGCCGATGATCCCGAAGCCCACGGTCATGAACAGCACCGGGATGATCCGGGGATAATCTTTCATATAAAAAAGGGACGTGATCACAATGCTGGAAAGGATGATCAGTCCCCCCATGGTAGGCGTCCCCTGTTTTTTTAAATGGGCCTGGGGACCGTCCTCCCGGACCTGCTGGCCGAACTTTAATTTATGAAGGAATGGGATCACGATGGGGCAAAGCGCCGCACTGACCGCAAAGGCGATGATGACCGCCAGGATTGTCTCATTAACCATATTGCACCTCTGTCTCTTATGTATTGGGTCTTTTTAGTATACGTCCTTTTAAAGAATTAATCAATGGGAAAACACCATTTCCTTGTTTTCTGTCCGGATCTTCATGGGACAGACGCCCAGCTCTTCTTGTCCGCTGAGGGCGGACAGGAAGATGCATGGCTGAACGCTACGTTTCATTTCCAGGCAGCAGCCCAAGATAAGGAAGGATGTTCTCAAAAATGTCGGCAATGACCGGGGCTGCGATGGTTCCGCCGTAGTAGATCCCCACCGGTTCGTCAATGGTGATGAGGGCAATGACCTGGGGATCGTCAGCCGGGGCAAAGCCCAGAAAAGAAGAGATATACTTTTTCCGGCTCCTGGGAAGCTTTTCCGAGGTGGCCGTCTTTCCTCCGATCCGGAAGCCCTCCACCTTTGCCCGTTTCCCGCTGCCCTCAGCCACCACCTGCTCCAGGATATGCCGCATGGTCCGGCTGGTCTCCTCCGATACCACATTTTCCCTTACGGGATACGTAAACTCCCGCACCAGGGAGCCGTCCCGGCTCTCCGCCTTTATGGCAAAATGGGGTGTGATCCGGTTTCCTCCGTTGATGATGGAGGAGGCGGTGGTCACAAGCTGGATGGGAGTGATCTGGAACGACTGTCCAAAGGAGACCGTGGCCAGTTCCACCAGGCCCATATTTTCCTTCTTATGCATAATGGTGGCCGCCTCCCCGGGAAGGTCGATGCCTGTTTTCCCCAGCAGGCCGAACTGCTGGAAATAATCGTAAAAACGCTCCGCTCCCAGCCGCTGTCCCACATCGATGAACACCGGATTACAGGAGTTCATGGCTCCCTGTAAAAAGGTCTCGCCGCCGTGACCGCCCACCTTATGGCACCGGATCTTCCGGTCCTCCACGATCCGGAAGCCCGGACAGGAAAACCGGTCCTCCAGGGAGACCACTCCGGCCTCCAGGCCAGCCGCGGCCGTGATGATCTTGAAGGTGGAGCCCGGCTCATAGGTATCGTTGATGCACCGGTTCCTCCACATGGCGTTCAAAAGATCCTGTTTTTCCTTTCCGGAAGCGGCCCCATCCCCCTCTGCCAGGGAAAACGGGGCGTTGAGATGAAATTCCGGGGCATTGACCATGGCATAGATCTCCCCGTTCTGAGGGTTCATGACAATGACCGAAACGGCCCTGGCCCCCTTCCGCTCCATCACCTGGTATGCGGCCTGCTCTGCGTATTTCTGGATGTTCACGTCCAGGCTCACAGTCAGGGTGTTCCCGGCCACCGGCTCCAGCCGCTCCTCTGCGGCATTTTCCACCTCCACGCCTTTGGCATCGGACAGGGTAAGGATCTTTCCGTCCCGGCCCTTTAAGTATTTTTCGTACATGACCTCCAGGCCGATGATCCCCTGGTTATCGGCCCCTGTAAAGCCCAGGACCCGGGAAGCCAGGCTGTCGTAGGGGTAATACCGCTTATAATCCTCATCCACCTTGACGCCAGCAAAGCCATGGGAGCGGATCCGGTCTCCGTCGGCCTTATCCACATTGGTCTTTATGATCTCCCGGGAGGAGCGCTTTTCCACCTTTTTGCGGACCTCTGCATCAGGCAGCTCCAGCTCTTCGGAAAGCATCCGGATCACCGCCTCCGGCTCCTCCACCTGGTTATGGACCACGGAGACCGTACAGACCGTCCGGTTGGAGGCGATGACCGTGCCGTTCCGGTCCACGATCTCCCCTCTGGCCGCCTTGATGGTCCGTTCCCTTTCATGGAGATCGTCGGCCATGGCGCTGTAATGCTCTGACCGGAAGATCATCAGATAGCCCAGCTGGCCGCAGAGCCCGGCCATAAAAAGCGACAAAAACGCCATGGTCACCAGGATCCGTCTCCTGTGATGGGTCAGAAAAGAGCTCATGACGCCACATCCATGTCCGTGTTTTGTTACTCATTATATTTCATTTCACCGGAAATTATGAATGGCTGATCCCAAAGACTGCCTCCGCCTTCCCGATCCGTTTCTCGATCTGGGCATAAAAGTCCCCATTCCTGTCATAGGGAGTCAGATAAAATTCCTTTAACACATACATGCTGAGGTTCCTGGACAGGATCCCTTCTGTATCCTCCCGGACGATCCTGGAAAGCTCCTTTAAAAAATAATGCCATCTGGAAATATAGGCATCATATTTTTCCGCTTCCGGCATATCGATCCACTTTTTCACCCTGATCTTGGCCCGGTTTGTCTTCCGGCACTCCCTGACCTGGAGAAAATACTGGAAGCTCCCGTTTTCATACAGCCGCCCCAGAGGGAAGATCCGGCAGATCCCCGGGCGGAAGCTGTGGACCGTACAGCGTCCGTTCTGATCCAGGAACGTGCATCTTTCCCCCACCCCTGTCATTTTTAGATTGGGGAGGACGATCCCATCCACCACATTCAGTTCTAAATTTTCAGTCAGAAGCGTCTCTGCTCCCACTCCTGTCCCTTCTGCCAGACGGTGCATATCCAGGGGATCCAGGACCACCGACCGGCCCATGCCCGAACAGCAGGCAGAGCAGCCTGCACAGCCGCCGCAGTCTGCTCTTACCATATCAGAAAGCCCGTAGAGCCTTCCGTCTGAAATCTCATTTAAATCGATCTGTCTTTCCATCCGTCACCTCTCTGTATCTTCGTCCCCGGCGGTTCTGGGCCGCCGGAATGCATCCCATCTACTGGGGCTCTGTTTCCCCCTGGCCTTCCGGAGCGTTTTCTGGCCCTGGGGCCGGAGGCGTTTCCGACAAAGTCTCAGAGGCCGCCCCTCCAGGGGTCTGGCCGCCTCCGGCCACGGTGTCGGGAAGTCCCAGCCCGTCGTCATAAGGCACGACCTCCTCACCGGCCGGCTCGGTCTCCGGAATGGTCTCCCCGTTTTCATCGGTCATGGGCTCCGTTTCCTCTGCCTGGGTCTCTCCGTCTCCAGCTTCCCCTCCGGGCTCCAGACCGCCCTGGTTCTGGTTGGTGATCCCCTCACCCTGGGCCGCCAGGCTCTCGTCCTCGGTCCCGGCCACATCCGTATCCGGGAAAATATTCATATAAGGAAGGACTTCTGTCATAATCTTCTGGAACACCTCTGTGGCAAAGGTACTGTGGGCCTGTTCCTTTCCCGGCAGATTGGGCGTGTCGATGACCACATAGGTCAGGACCTGGGGATCGTCGGCCGGGGCAAAGCCCGCAAAGGACAGCAGGTAATTGTTGGCAGACCGGGGCAGCTTCTGGGCCGTTCCCGTCTTTCCACCGATCTTATATCCGGCCACCCGTCCTGCCTTACCGGTGCCTTCCTCACTGTCCACGGTCAGGAACATGGCGTTTCTTACAAAATCGCTGGTGGCCTGGGATACGGTCTCCCGCACCAGATTGGGTTCCACCTTCTTCACCACGGCTCCCTGGTCGTTTAAGATCTGCTTCACCACATGGGGCTCATAATAGGAGCCGCCGTTGATCACCGACGACAGGGCCGCCGCCATCTGGACCATGGTACAGTTGTACGTCTGACCAAAGGAGTTACAGGCCAGATCCGCCGCTCCCATGTTGTCTGCATGGAAGATCAGTCCGGCCGTATCGGCCTCGCCGGGAAGATCGATCCCCGTCTTCTGGCCAAAGCCGAAGATCTCCTGGTATCTGGCAAACCGTTCCACACCCATACGGGCTGCGATCTGCATCATCGCGTCGTTGCAGGATTTCATCAGGGTCTGCTCCACCGAAAGGATGCCGTGGCCGTAAATGCTGACGCACTTGATCCGGTGGCCGCCCACCTCCTGGGCGCCGTCGCAGACAAAGGTCTCCTGGGGGCCGATCACCCCCTCCTCCAGGGCAGCCGCCACCGTTAAAGGCTTGGCCGGGGAACCTGGCTCGAAGCTGTCGCTGACACAGAAGTTCCTCCACATCTGGTTCCAGGCCTCTGACTTCTGCTCCTCAGTCATGGCGTCGATCTGCTCCTGGGTGTACATAGCCCCCAGATTTCTCGGATCGTTGAGGTCATACCGGCGGTTGGAGGCCATGGCCAGGATCTCGCCGTTGTTGGGGTTCATCACCAGCACCGCCGCCGTCTTGCTCCCGATGCCGTTCATCCACTCGTCGATGTACTTTTCCACGATCTTCTGGATATTGGTGTCAATGGTGGAAACAATGGTGTTTCCGTTTTCCGCTGATTTGATGACCTTCTCCATATTGGATTCGGCGTCCAGATAGCCATACTCCCGGCCGTTGGTGCCGATGAGCTGATCGTTGTAAAACTGCTCGATGCCGCCGCTTCCCTGCTTTCCGTTGTCAAAGGAAAAGCCCACCACATTGCAGGCCACGGAGCCGTAGGGATAGACCCGCTTATACTCGTCCTCAAACCATACGCCCTGGACCCGCTTCCTGCTCCTGGAGTCTATATACTGCTTGTTCACCTCTTTGGCCTTTGCCTCGAAGGCCTCCTTTTCCTCTGCCGAAAGCTGTCTCCGGAACTTCACATAATAGGAATTCGGGTTTTCATTGATGGCTGAAAGGATCTCCTCCCGGTCGTATCCGAATACGTCCACCAGGGCCGTCACTGTGGTCTCCAGATAATTGGCTGAATCCTTATTGATCTGGTTGGGATCCAGGATCAGATTGTAGACCTTTTCGCTGGTGGCCAGGTAGGTGCCGTTCCGGTCCACAATGTCCCCCCGCCGGTAGGGCAGGGTACGGCTGTTGTAGGAGGACTGCTGGTTTAAGACGATCTCCGTATACTCCTCGTTCTTCTCATCCACCAGCATATAGAGCTTCACCGCAAGACCAAACAAAGCCAGCGTAATTACGAGGACCGTAACCGCCAGCTTTTCCTGCATGTATCTTGAGAATATTTTTTTGTGCTTGTTCTGACTACCGTTCCGGGATGTCTTCATACTGTCTAACATACTCGCTTTCTGTCTTGTTATACATCCTTACCTGGTCCTTATTGGCATAGACCATCCCCAGCTCCTCTGTGGCGATCTTATAGATATTGTCCAGATCGATGGACGTATTGATCCGGGTCTCCAGGGCGTCATTGTCCGCCTTCTTTTTTTCAATGGACGCCTCCAGGGCCTCGATGTGGTTGAGCCTGGCGGCAATGGAGGACTGGAGCTGTAAATAGCTGACACAGAAATAAAGGGTGCACA
This sequence comes from Alitiscatomonas sp., assembly GCF_037242085.1. NCBI lineage: Bacteria > Bacillati > Bacillota > Clostridia > Lachnospirales > Lachnospiraceae > Alitiscatomonas > Alitiscatomonas sp. The sequence continues at coordinate 5,967 of NZ_JAXXBR010000070.1, forward strand.
CTGCGGCAATGGTCAGTACGATCACATACGGCAGGTCCATCTGGAGTGCTTTTTCCTGGTTTCTTCTGACAGTAACAGTACGGCTCTGGCTGCTGGCCTCCCGTCGGGGCTCCCTGGGTCTCTCCTGTCTTCTTTCCGGTTCCAGCTTTCTGGCCGCAGTCCCACTGACATATTCCGGCGCTGCCCCTCTTCTGGTCTTTGCTGCCATACTATCACTTCCTTTCCTATTCCTTATGATCCGCTCCGTTCAAACACACGGAGCTTTGAGCTTTTTGATCTTGTATTTTCTTCCAGCTCCTGTCCGCTGGGAACGATGGGCTTTCTTGTGATGACCTTTCCCCGGCTTTTCCTTCCGCAGACGCATACGGGAAAGTCCGGCGGGCAGATACATGGGTTTTCACAGGTCTTAAACCGTGTCTTGACGATCCTGTCCTCCAACGAGTGGAAGGTGATGATGGAAAGCCTTCCTCCTGGATTTAAAAGATCCACCATTGTATCGATGGATTCGTCCAGCACCTCCAGCTCATGGTTCAGCTCGATGCGGATGGCCTGGAAGGTGCGCTTGGCCGGGTGGCCTCCCTCGGCCCGTACCCTGGCCGGGATGGCGGCCTTGATGATCTCCACCAGCTCATCGGTGGTTTCGATCCGTTTCTCCTGGCGCGCTTTCACAATGTGCTTTGCAATATTTTTCGCAAACCGGTCCTCGCCGTAATCACGGATGATCCGGTACAGCTCCATCTCGCTGTATTCATTGACGATATCCGCGGCCGTTTTTTCGTTTCTCTGGTCCATACGCATATCCAACGGCGCGTTTTCCCGGTAGGTAAAGCCCCGCTCTGCCGTATCCAGCTGATAGGAGGATACGCCAAGGTCCAGGTAGATCCCGTCCACTTTTTCGATCCCCAGGCTGGACAGCACCTCTTTTATATTTCTGTAATTGCTCCTAACGATGGTAACCTTCTCTCCGTATTCCTTAAGCCTCCCAGAAGCTGCCTGGATGGCGTCTGCATCCTGGTCGATGCCGATGAGACGGCCTTTGGGGCCCAGCCGCTTTAGGACCTCATAAGCATGGCCGCCGCCGCCCAGGGTACCGTCCACATAGATCCCGTCCGGCTTAATATTCAGGCTGTCTACGGTTTCGTATAGGAGAACTGACTTGTGTTCAAAAATCATATGCCAAGACCTTCCATATTTTCTGCGATTTCTTCCATATCATCATACACGTTCTTTTCTGTCCAGAGCGCCTTGTTCCAGATCTCGATCCGGCTTCCGACTCCCACCAGGACCACATCCTTTTCCAGCTTCGCAAATTCCCGGAGGACCGCAGGGATCAGGATCCTGCCCTGCCTGTCCACCTCGCAGGCGCTGGCGCCGGCCAGGAAAAACCTTGTAAATTTTCTGGCATTGGCATTTGTAAGAGGAAGTGCGTGGAGTTTTTCTTCAAAGGATCTCCATTCGGAATTTTCGTACACAAAAAGACACCCGTCCAGTCCCTTGGTCACAACGAACTCATCGCCCAACTGTTCCCGGAACCTGGATGGTACGATCAAACGGCCCTTGGCATCGATTGTGTGACTGTATTCTCCAATGAACATCGTCTTCTCCTGTTGCCACCGCGCTCCATGGGGAACCACCGTTCCACCATTTAGCACCACTTTAACCCACTTTCCACCACTTCTTCTTTAATATTAGTACATATGAAAGAAAATAGCAAGGAATTTTTAAAGAAAAAACCGCCGGGAATCCTGTTCCCGACGGCCCCATCTGCTTTTAAGTTTTATTGGACAACAGGGGAATTTCTCCTCTTTCGTACCGCCCACCAACGGGCCAAACAAAAAACGTGAACTCAAAGACCGGCCCGCGCCGGTTCCGCTAATAGCCGGCCGCCATATACTGCTCGATCAAGGCATCCAGCTCCACACTGTACTGATATACGGCAGCGTAATCCTCCTTCTCATCAATACTCCGGTTCAGCTTTGCTCTCACACTCTCGATCCTCTGGATCAGCTTCTCACGCTCTTCATTCAACCCATTCATTTACACTGTTTCCTCGCTTTCTCCTGGTCCCTTCCTTCGATGGAACAGGAGAACAGCCAGGGAAATGACCGCGATCACCATGGATAATACCTGAGAGACTGCAAGTTCCGTTCCCGGGATCAGAAGCTGGTCCGTCCGGAGCCCTTCGATCCACGCGCGTCCGATTCCATATCCGGTAAGATAAATCAGTAACATTTCTCCTGTAAATTTCTTTCTCTTTCTGTACCAGAGCATAAATAAAAGAAGCCCCAGGTTCCACATGGATTCGTAAAGGAACGTCGGGTGGACCTGGATATACTCGATCCCGTTTTCCGTGATCAGATTCTCCAGAAGCTCCTGGGATATCATGCTTTCATTGACAATGCTCCGTTTGATCCGCATGGCGAACAGGCTGTCCGTATAGCCGCCGAAGGCCTCGCAGTTCATAAAGTTTCCCCAGCGGCCGATGATCTGCCCGGTCACAAGGCCGAGACAGGCGCTGTCCGCCATGGACAGGAATGAAAGCTTACGCTTTCTTGTGAACACGATCAGCGTGACCACTGCGGCGATGATCCCTCCGTAGATGGCCAGGCCGCCCTTCCGTATATTGAAGATCTCCGCCAGATGATCCTTATAATATCCCCACTGGAACACCACATAATAAAGGCGGGCTCCGATGATCGCAAAGATCACTCCATACAGCATGAAATCCAGATATATCTCCGGATCCTGCCCCCTCCTTTTAGCATCCTGCTGGGCCACCAGAAGTCCGGCGATCATTCCGATCCCGATGATCAGGCCGTAATATGCAAAGGATACTCCAAAAATGGAGAAGCTTTTTGTCATATTCTGGACGGATATCCCCAGGTGTATAAAGCTTAAATCTGCCCCTTCCGCCATATCAAACACTCCTTTTGTCGTTTATGTTTCCTATTTTACTCCGAAATACTACAAAAAGCAAATAAATTCGCATGACACCGTCTCCCTTATTTCGACAAAAGTTCCCGTTTCTGTTGTGCAGCCCACGCCCGTTTTCCTTGCATTTTTCATCCGGGGCTTATATACTGAAAGCAGAAAAAATACTGCTGAATGGAGGCAAAAAATGGATATCACTTCTTATTTAAACAGCCTGGAGGACTGCCGGGAAGCCCTGATACGCTTCCGCCGGGACCTGCACCGTCATCCGGAGCCAGGATGGAAGGAATTTTATACCACTGCCAGACTCATTGCCGCGCTGAAAGACCACGGGATCCCTGTAAGATATGGAAAAGAGATCCTTCACAGGGATTATCTCTGGGGTTATCCTCCCCAGAAGGAGCTGGACGTATGCATGGAGCGTGCCGTAAGCCAGGGAGCGGACGCCGGTATCATTAAGGAAATGGACGGCTTCACCGGGGCTATGGCTGTGATCGAAACCGGAAATCCCGGACCGGTGACGGCGCTGCGCTTTGATATCGACTGCAACGATGTGGGCGAGGATATGGACCCCTGCCGCCTTCCGGTAAAAAATGGCTTTTCTTCTGAAAACTGCGGATGCATGCACGCCTGCGGCCACGATGGCCACGCTTCCCTGGGGCTTTTCGTCTGCCTGGCCCTGAACGCCATCCGTAAGGATCTCTCCGGTGTCATAAAGATCATCTTCCAGCCAGCGGAGGAAGGCGTCCGGGGCGCCCAGTCCATTGCAGAAAGCGGCATCCTGGACGACGTGGACTGGTTCCTTTCCGGCCATCTGGGCATGGGCTGGAAAACCGGCGAGCTCCTGGCCCTGACCAACGGCTTCCTCTCTACTACAAAAATAGACGCAGTCATCACCGGCCTCTCCTCCCATGCAGGGGCTTCCCCCCAGGATGGCCATAACGCGATCCTGGCCGCCTGCTCGGCCACCCTGGCCATGCATACCGCCTGTCAGGACTCCCGGGGAGCCGCCAGGCTCAACGTGGGGACCATCTCCGGAGGCACCGGACGGAACGTGGTTGCAGACCGGGCGGTCCTCCAGCTGGAGACCCGGGGAGAGACCACGGAGATCGAACGCACCGTCTTTGGCCGGGCCATGAGCAGCTTAAAGGGCGCGGCTGAAATGTTCGGATGCACGGTGGATACAAAGATCATGGGCAGCGCCTCTGGCGCCGACAGCGACGACGCCCTGGAGCCCTTCATAAAAGCCGGGGCTTCCAGGATCCCGGAGATCACCCGCTACGTTCCCAGCGGAGGCTTCACTGGCTCCGAGGACGCCGCCTACCTGATGTCCAGAGTCCAGGCCCATGGCGGAAAGGCAGCCTACATGTGCATCGGCTGCGACATTGCGGCTCCCCACCACAACGCCCGGTTCGACATCGACGAGAACGCGCTGATGACGGGACTTAAGCTCTATGTTTCGGTTCTCTGGGAGCTGCTGGGCCAAAAGCAGTGATTTTTGCCTTGAGAAAAAGAAATGCATATGCTATGATTACTTGTGGCTTTGGACCCTTTTCCGGGCTCATGGCCCTGCGGTCTCCTAAAAGACCGGCCAGATGAAAAGCACCTTATATGCAATAGGAAAAGCAAAGGAGAATATAGACCCATGAAATTAGGTATCGGAGGACCGCTACCTGATTTTATATCTCAATAATCCTCAA